>DATFJO010000308.1:0-14396 GCA_035269145.1 Tangfeifania sp.
CTTACAAATTCGACAAGCATAACCGTTTGAGCATCATGGGCTATATAAGCCACGATGAATTCAGTACCAGTACCCAATCGGTAAACCGATACGGAAATATTCTAACTAACCTAGAAGTAAATACCCGCCTTGGCGAGCAACTATACAGTGATTTGGATATATCGCACAGCCGTTACGATTACCGCCTGACAGATTATGCCAACGGAAATCCGCTTGAAGCATACTACCTCGATAATTTTCTGGAGTACAGTTCGGCAAGTTACCATCTGCGCTGGCATCCGCACCCACAACACAGTTTTGTGGCCGGTGCCAAAGCGGTTAGAAATTCTATCAGCCCCGGCGAGTTAACTGCCGCAGAGGAATTTACCCTGATTGAATCACGAAAATTGAACGAAGAAAATACAATCGAGGCATCGGTTTATCTGGGCGACGAGTATGAAATCCTTCCGGGAGTTTCGGTTTCTGCCGGATTGCGTTACAGTTATTTTGCCAACAGAGGAAAAAACACGGTTTTTATTTACGATGAGAATAAGCCTATGCAGCCGGAAACTGTCGTCGATTCTCTTCTGTTTGGCGAAAATGAAATTTCAAAATCTTATGGCGGGCTCGAACCACGGTTGTCATTCAATTATGACTGGAACATGAATACTTCGCTGAAATTTAATTATCAGCGGGTACGTCAATACACGTTTCAGTTGAGCAACAATGCCGTAATTTCGCCTGCTGAAACCTGGAAAGCAGCCGATTATCATTTAAAACCGCTCATCAGCGACCAGATTGCTGCAGGCGTTGAAAACGATTCGTGGCTGAAGGGGATCGATTTTTCGGCAGAAGTTTACTACAAGTTTCTGCAGAACCTGATAGAATACAAAAACGGCGCCCGGCTTATTATGAATGAACAGGTTGAAACGGCACTCATTTCTGCCGATGGCTATTCCTACGGAATTGAACTGAGCGCCCGTAAAAATATCGGCCGGCTAACAGGGTATGCCAGTTATGTTTTTTCGCGAACGATGCGCAAAACCGACAGCCGGTTTGATGAAGAAAGTTTCTGGCAGGGAAATTATTATCCTTCGGTTTACGATAAACCCCACGATTTTTCAATTACTACAAATTATGACATCAGCCGCCGCTGGAAATTTTCTGCTAATTTTTTAATGGTTTCCGGCCGGCCGGTTACGCTGCCCGAAATAAAATATGAATACGGTGGCGAAGAACTGGTTTATTTTTCAGACCGAAATAAATACCGCATGCCACCCTACCACAGGCTGGATGTATCAATCACTTTCGACGAAAACCTCCGGAAAAAAAGAATGTGGAAAGGAAGCTGGACTTTTTCGATATACAATGTTTACGGGCGCAATAATCCGTATTCCGTTTATTACCGTAAGGCCCAGCCGGGCGAAGCAAATAATTACCGCAGGTATTCCCTGTATAAACTTTCGGTTATCGGAATTCCTGTGCCGTCGTTAACTTATAATTTTAAATTCTGATGTTGAAAACGATAAAATACCTGTTTTTTCTTGCGGTCACCATAGTGGCGTGCGAAACGGTATATGTTCCTGATTTGGAGGAAACCGAAGATGTTTTAACCGTAGATGCACGATTTGTACATGGCAAGCCACCGCATGTTGTTACCCTCAGAAAATCGATGGGATTTAACGAAAACGGCAGTTTCGCAACTTATTCCGATGCCAGTATAACAGTAACCGACAGCAAGGGCAGTAATTACGAATCGTATGCCTTGGGTGGCGGAAGGTACATGTTTAATTTTAACCTCGATACATCGTTGCAATACCGGTTGAATATTTCAGCCGAAGGCGAAATTTTTTCCTCCGCTTTTGAAGGAGTGCCGCCAACTCCCGATATCGATACTTTTTATACCGAAGAAACCGATGTTGTTATCCAGCCCGGAGGCGAAACCGATGTCGATGAATTTGTAAAAATGCAGGGCCACCAGTTTTTTTTGAATGTCGATAATGGTGAAAACAGACGGTATTATCGTTTCGATGCACGAAAAATACTGCAATATTACTTTCCCTTCGATACTGTAATGTACGGATTGGCTGAAACGGTGACAAAATTTGCGTGGAAGTCGATTTATCCAAGCGGGAAATTCGACATTGCCGCACCTTCCGAGTATTCTTCATCTGCAGATATTTACAAACACCCCACAGAGTTCTTCAGCTACCGCGACAGGATGTACCTGAGACGGGAGGAATACAGCAATGGCTGGATTTATATTATGCATCAATACGGTATTTCTGAATCGGCATACAATTTTTATAAAGATTTAAATAATCAGCTCGATGCCGATGGGAAAATTTTTGACCCCATGTATGTACAGGCCCGGAATAATTTGAAATGCGAAAGCGATCCGGATAAAATTATCCTGGGAAATTTTGAAATTGCCAGTTACCGCCAGCACCGGTTTTACATTCGCCTTGACCCTTACAAAGGACGTCATGAAATACGCCGGATTGAAACTTTCTACAACATTCCGCAAAGCGGGGAGAAAGCCATTTATTTACCGTGGTTTTGGGAAAATTAAAATAAATTCAGAACAAAGTGAGAAGATTTAAATACATACTGCTGCTGTTATTTTTTGTTGTTGCGCTAAACAGTTTAGCCCGGGCGGAGGCCGTGGATCATTCCCGGTTGTTCTTGTTTACCGATCGTGATTATTGCATCTCGGGCGATACCGTCTGGTTTAAGGTTGAAATCCGCAACGGATGGAGCCAAAACAGCAACGTGGTGCATGTGCAGTTGCATTCGCATAATTCAAACCTAATTGCCGGTGTTAAGAAAAAAAGCACCGGAAACTGGGCCGAAGGTTTTATTCATGTGCCTGATTCACTGAGTACCGGCGTATATTTTTTGTCGGCATTTCTGAATTCACAAAGGGCTTCTTCGGTTTGGGAAACCGTTAATAAAACCCTGTTTGTGTACAACCGTTTCGACGAGGAAATTACGCAGTTGCAGGTTCCTGTTGCTGATAATAAAATTGAAGAAAAAGGCATTGAAGGCCTGATTTCGGTAGCTGGTGGAAAAGAAATATTTGCGCCACGCGAAAAGGTCAACATCGATTTCGCGCTGGATAAAATCGACACTTCTTCCATAAAAAATGTAGTAGTAAGAGCTACTCATCTCGATGAGCTGTCGGCCCAGGCCGGCGGACGTTTTATTTCAAAATCAAAATCATCCAAACCTTCCATTCCTGTTATTGATGAGAAAGACGGCTTTTTACTCAGCGGAAAAGTGACCGATGCGGATACCGGGGAACCGGCTGAAAAGGTGGTGGTGCTGTTGTCGTTATACAGCGAAATGCCTTATCTCGACTATTTTTTGACCGACAGGAACGGTGACTTTCATTTCTTTCTGAAAAATGCTTTTGGAGTGGCAAATGTTGTTTTGCAGGCAGTGGCCGAAGACGACCGGGAATTTAATTTACAGGTTGGTAAAAATTATATGGTCAGCGAAAAAATAAATTTTCAATCCAAAATTTTAACTCCGGATCAGTCAGATTTTATTGCAAATGCCATCAACGGTGTTTTCTTTAAAAAGTTATTTGAAGAATCTTATATTGTGGAGGATGAAACCTTTTACATGCCTGCCCGGTTTGAGTATCCGTTTTACGGGCGGCCTTACAACCGGGTTTTTACGGCTGATTTCTTCGATTTGCCCGATTTTCAGGAAATTTCACGCGAATTGTTACACGGCATGCAATACCGGGTTCGTAACGATGAAGTGACCCTCCGGCTGCTCAACGAACCCGAAAATGTCTATTTCAAATCCGATCCTCTGCGATTAATCAACGGCATTCCGGTTTTTAAAAACCGTTTGTTTGCCAATTTTGATTCAAACGATATTGAATACATCGATTTGGTTTTAAAGGAGCGTTTATACGGCGACCTGAATTTTAAAGGGGTGCTCTCGGTTTCGCTGAAAGATAAATCGAATGCATGGCTGACGCAGCAGCCCAACTTTTTCCGGATTTCAGTACCGTGTTTACAACCCGATAAACGACCCGCTTATGCAGGAGCCGGCATTGAAAAAGAAAATTTGCCCGACATCCGGCAGGTGAATTTCTGGCATCTGACAGAAACCGGACAAAAGCAGCAGGTTGAATTCCGGCTTTCCGATTTAAAGGGGAAAGTGGAAATTTCGGTGGAAGGTGTAACTGAAGACGATATCCTTTTTAAAACTTCCAAAATAATTGAGGTAAAATGAAACGAGCCGCTATAAAAATATTACTCGCCATTGCAGGAAGCTTTTTTATTGTTTTGACGACTTTTGCCCAAAAATCGGAATTTCACTGGGAGCAGTTGAATGAAAACTCCAACCGGCTGAAAGGAAAATTATCCGGCACTGTTTTCGTGCTTTCGTCGAAAAGCAATTCCAATTATTTTTTGCAAAACGACTGGGCCGATGGAAGCATCACCCTCGAAGACGATGATGTTTATGACAGTTTGAAAGTACGCTACAATGCTTTTGAAGATAAATTGGTGGTTTACAACGATAATCTGCGAAACCTGTTTGCAGTGGATAAAGAAAAGGTGAAAAGTTTTATCGTTAAAAATCCTGCGGGCAACCAAAAATTTGTAAAATATTATTACGACGGATTCCCCAAAGGAGACCGGTATTTTGAAGTGTTGTACAGCGGAGGTCGTGATTTTCTGGTTTTTCGCGAAATTGTGGAAGAAAAAACAAGGCCTTTTGTCGATAAGTTTGGCATTATGAAAGATACCCGTTTTAAGGGAAAGAATACTTATTTTATGTATTCCCCCGAAGCCGGGTTTCAAAAAATCAGGCTGCGCCGTAGTTCCGTTTTGAATGTTTTTCCTGAAAATAAACGGGAAATCAGAAGGTTGCTTCGAAGAAACAAGGTGAATATTTTTGATGAAAAAGGCATGTCCCGGGCGTTTAAACTGCTTGACGGAAACGGCTATTTTCAGTAAAAAAACTTTTTTCTTTTTCACGCAACCCTATTCAGTGCAGTTGCATCTTACCTCCGAACTTTAATCCATTACTATGAAAAAATTGCGTCTGTTTTTAATTGCCATGCTTCTTACTTTTTCTGTTTTTGCACAAACTGAAAAAGGTGTTGTTTATCTCAAAAACGGCACTATTCTGAAGGGCCGTTACCTCTATTTCGACAATTCGGAAAAGATAAAAGTTGAGTCGGCAGGGAATATCTGGGTTTTTCCTGTTGAAGAAATCGATACGGTTGAAAACCGCCGGGCTGCGCGAAATCTGAAAATGCAGGAATCATTTTCCAGCCGGAAACTGTTTGCACATGCCGAGCTTGGAGTGCTGGCCGGGAATTCCGAAAACAGCCAGTCGGCGCCGTTGAGTGTTACCGGTTCGCTGAACTATTTGGTGCGTCCCAGCTTTTCGGTTGGTGCCGGATTGGGAGTCGAGTTTTTAAAAGAATCGTACCTTCCGGTATTTCTGAACCTGGAATATAAATTCCGGGAATCGGCTTCCACACCCTATCTTTATTTGAAAGGCGGCTACCAGGTACCGCTTGAAGAATCGCGTGAGCTTTACTACGATGTGTGGCCTTCCCGGAGCAGTTTCTGGCCTGGTCCGGCTCACGAGCCTGAAACCCTCGAACCTAAAGGGGGCGTTCTGTTCAATCCGGGGATTGGATATCAATCCATGTTCTCGCCCGGATTTGGCATGTCGGTGGCGTTTGGTTACCAGTTTCATCGCCTGCATTACGAAGGTGAAAATGACTATGGCCTCGACATCGACTACAACCGGCTCTCCATTAAAATCGGAATCTTATTCAACTAAAAAATGCGAACTATGAAAACAATCAGAAATATATTTGCGCTTGTTATTCTCACTTTTGCATTCAGCGCATGCATGGATGAATACACCGAGGTATTTATTGCCAATTCACCCGTTTACATGACCTACGAAGAGTTGCGCGATGCAGTGGAAGTAACCGCGCCGCGCGACCTTGAAAACCCGGGTAAAATTTATTTTAAAGACGGTTATCTTTTTGTGAATGAAGAGTTGAAAGGAGTGCACATCATCGATAACCGCAATCCTGAAAATCCTGAAAACATCGGGTTTGTTGAAATTCCGGGAAATGTGGACATTGCCATCAAGGAGAATATTATGTACGCCGACAGTTACATCGATTTGGTGGCTATTGATATTTCAGACATAAACAACCCGAAAGAGGTACAACGTGTGGAAGATGTTTTCCCGTATACCACTCCGCCTCCTGTTGAAGAAGATTACCGGATGGCGAAAGTGGATGAAGAAAAAGGAGTTGTTATCGACTGGGAGATTAAAAAAGTGCGGCAGGAAATGGAATACCATTACTACCCGGTTTATTACGGATTTGGACGGATGGATATGGCCATGAATGAAGCCTCCTTTAGTGGCGCGGCTCCGCAGGCCGGAAGTACTTTTGGCATTGGCGGCTCAATGGCGCGTTTTGGGTTGTACAACGATTACCTGTATGCAGTGGATCAATCAACGCTTTACCTTTTTGATGTAAAAAATCCGGAAAGCCCCGGGAGTATTGGCACTCAGAGTGTAGGATGGAACGTGGAAACCATGTTTATTTACGACGGGCACATGTTTTTCGGAACGCAAACCGGAATGCTGATTTACAGCCTCGATGTGGCAACGGTGCCTGAATATATCGGTCAGTTTCGTCATGTTACCAGTTGCGACCCGGTGGTTATTTCCGACGGTTACGCTTACGTTACCCTGCGTGGGGGCAACCAGTGCGGCAGCAACGTAAACCGCCTCGATGTGTTGCAACTTTCAGACGATTACACAAACAATACCCTTTTGGCTTCCTATCCGCTCAACGGTCCTTACGGTCTTGGAATCGACGATGATATATTATTTGTATGTGACGGTGATG
Organism: Tangfeifania sp.; assembly: GCA_035269145.1. GTDB lineage: Bacteria > Bacteroidota > Bacteroidia > Bacteroidales > Prolixibacteraceae > Tangfeifania. The sequence goes on from DATFJO010000308.1 coordinate 6,893, forward strand.
CGGGACTGAAAGTTTACAACGTGGCCGACAAACTACATATCGACGACCACATGCTGACCCGTTTTTCAAATATTAATACCTACGATGTTATTCCGGTAAACGGCTATCTGTTTATGATTGGCGACGACGGCTTTTACCAATACGACTACTCCGATTTAAACGACATTTACCAGGTGAGTTTTATACCGGTGAAAAACGAAGAATAATCAATTAATCAATCAATCCGGCAGTTGCCGCTTTTTATCTAACCAATCCGAAACCCTGAGGGAGCGAAAGCTATCCCCGGGGTTTCTTTGTTATTATTACTTATCAGAAGTGCGTTCACGTTCTTCGGGGTTATCTCCCGATTCCAGATCCCGTTCTTCCTTTTCTTTTTTTTCGCTTTCGGCAGTTCCCGAACTTTTTTTCCTTTCTTCCGGATTATCACCCGATTCCAAATCCCGTTTTTCTTTTTCTTTGTCTGTCATATTTTTTCTTTTTAAATGTTCTTACACTAAAGTGCAACTAGTATTCCTGTAACCGTATTATTTGCCAATAAATAGTTGGCATGCTTTTGATGTTCTCTTTTAACCGGTGATTTTTAGTGGTTTTTGGGAAGATGATTTTTCAGGAAAAATTGCAGACCTCTGCTGTTTTTGTGAGTGAATTCAGCATTTTGCATTGTGGAATTTTATTGAAAAGGGGGAATAAATTCCACACCGGATTGATTTGTCTTCTATTTTGATAAGAAGTTGATCTATCTGTTTTTCCGGTTAATCCGGTTCTCCTGGATGAAATTTGTTCTGAAGGCACATATTTTGAAAACAGAACTGTAAATATCAGATTATGGCTGAAAATAAAAAACACGACTACTATGAAATATTTGTTCAGAATGTGCAAAAAGGAGAAATTTTTGATGTGAAATTACTGGGCAATCCGAATGTGTATTCAGCAATTCCCCTGATTCCGGGAAGATTTCAGAATGAAAAAACCGGAAAATTTCTGCTTAAAGTACTGGCGCCTGAAAGCAAGGAAGGTGTTTACGAATATTCGCTGGATGAAATTGAGTGGGCCGACCGGAAAAGTTAACCGGTTTTGAAGCATGACGAATTTCCACGGATAAATAATTGAAAACAAAAAGGGAATCAAAAAAAAATAATATAAATGAAACGTACTGTTAAAAAAATTGAAGACCATGAATTTATAGTTGAAATGAATTTACCGGAAAAAGGCAAACCATCGGTTTTCGATGCCGATTTGGTTTGCATTGTTTCACCACCTTACAACGAGGGCGATGCTTCCAGGTTTGTTCCGGTGCTGGAAGGCATGCTCGGGCAGGCAATGCTCGAAATCGATACAGGCTATAAATTGAAAACCCGGAAATCGCAGGTTGTTGAACCCGGAGAAATTGTGCTGAAAACACAATTTGAGCTGGGAGGATAAAGAGAATGTGTTCATTTGTAATGACTTCATTTTACCCCCTGAATGGATAAATCCATTCTTGTCCCCCTCGGCGAGGGGGACAAATGCTTCGGGCATTTCTGCTGCGAAATATAAAGCGCTAAAAAACCTTATTTTTAAAATTCACCTTAGTAAAAAAGCAGGTGTGCCCCCATACCCCCCAACCTTATTACTTTATTCAACCTGAAAAATAAGGTAATAAGGTAAGTTACGGGGGCAGATTTACGGTTACTAAGGTGAGGGAAGCAGAAATAAGGTTTTTGAATCGGAATGCAGCTTTAAAATATCGGTTGCGGCCAGGAACGAATGTTGAGCGTTAACTTTTTTACCCCCAGGACAACTAAAGTTGTCTTTGTCCCCCTCGCCGAGGGGGACAAACGTTCCGGGCATTTCGGCTGCGAAATAAACATGTTTCAGGCACGGATTTGGAAATTTGCGGCGGCGGAGAAATCCGTCCGTCGTCTTTATTGTTTTTTTTGGATCGGTCGTGGTTGGATCGGTCGAATTTGGATCGTTCGTGGTTTGGTCGATCGTAGAGACGCGATTAATCGCGTCTCTACAAATCGCGACAACGTCATCAACGTCGACAACGTGACGTCATCAACGTCGACGGCAACGTCGAATTGCACCTGTTTTTATTTTTTTTCAGGATTTTTGTCATCCAGAATTTTTAGAATATCGCTGTACAATTTATCCGGATCGAAGGGTTTTACCATTTTTCCGCTGAACAATCCTTTTTTTACCGCCCTGGTTACGCTTTCGGTAACATCGGCGGTGAGGGCATAAATGGGTTTGTTTTTATAATTCTTCATTGTACGTAAAACTTCCGTGGCATCGTATCCATCCATAACAGGCATGTGTACATCAATCAGTACAATGTGGTAATTGTTTTTCTCTGCCAGTTTTACAGCTTCTTTACCATTAAGTGCCTCATCGTGTTCAATTCCCCACATGGTGAGCATCTGGCTGAGCATCATCCGGCTGAATTCGTCGTCTTCCACAATCAGAATCCGTACATCTTCAAAATTCACTTTCCGCTGGTTTTCTTTTCCCGGTTTTTTTTCGGCCTCAGTTATTTTCTTTGCTTCCTCCACAGGCAGCACAAACCAGAATTGCGAGCCTTCACCCGGTTTGCTTTCCACCTGTATTTCGCTGCCCATAATTTTAAGATACATTTTCACGATGGAAAGTCCGAGACCTGTTCCTTTGTATTGTTTAACCGTTGAGTGGTCGGCCTGGCTGAATTCATTGAAAATTTCTTCCAGTTGTTTCTTTTTGATTCCGATACCGGTGTCGCTTACCGAGAACTTAAGCCACAGTTTTTTGTTTTTCCGGCGGTTCAGAGTTACCTCCACTTTTACCCCGCCTTCATCTGTAAATTTGATGGCGTTGTTTACCAGGTTGTTCAAAATGTGCATCAGCTTTGGTTCATCAGCCATTAGCTGTTCCGGGATATTTTCATCGACATGTGTTTGCAATCCGATGTTTTTTCCGGTTGCCATTGGCTGGTGCATAACTGCCAGTTCGTCTATGCATTTGCGAAGCATAATCGGGTTGGGTTTGATTTCCCATTTTCCCGACTTCAACTTGCTGTAATCGAGTATATCGTTTATCAGTTGATGCAGGTTTTCGGCTGCCGTTTTCAGAGTTGCCAGGTTTGCGGCCTGCTGTTTGTCGTGTGGTTGTTCCTGCAGCAAGTGTGCCAGTCCCACCACCGAATTCAGCGGGGTACGTATTTCGTGGCTCATGTGTGCCAGAAATTCCTCTTTAATTTTTGCCGCATTTTCGGCGGTTTCTTTGGCATTTTTTAGTTCCTGTTCAGCATGTTTACGTTCGGTAATATCGTAATTAATACCTATCATTTTCCGGGTACCGTCCTTCACCACTTTTCCGCGACTGACCAGCCATCTCTCCTTTTCGTTTACCAAAACACGGTATTCTTTGTTGTATTCGCTGTTTTCTTCCCAGGCTTTTTTTACTGCTTTTTGAATCACCGGCCGGTCTTCAGGGTGCATTTTCTCATATATTTGAGCAGTATTTAAATATTGAGCCCCTCCCTCAATTCCGAAAATCCGTGCATTGTTTTCATCTACAAACACTTTGTCTTCATTGCGCTCTCGCATCCACGAGCCCATTTCCATTGCATCGAGGGTCAGGCGCAAACGTTCTTCATTCTCTTCAAGCGCCTGTTCGGCTTTTTTCTTATCAGAAATGTCGAAACAGTATTCAACAAAGGTGCCGTTACCCAATGAAGATCCCGCAAACATCATCCATTTGCGTGAACCGTCTTTCATGAAATATTCTTTCTCGTACGGACCAATTTTGCCTGTTTTTTCCAGTTTATCCAGTTGTTTTTTGCTGATACCTACAAATTCCTCAGGAGTAAAATCTTTCCATCCCGGTTTTTGTTCCAAGAATTCTTCGCGGGTGTAGCCCGTCATTTTTAAAAATGAATCGCTGGCATTTATCAGTTCGGCATCGTCTGTAAAATGCAGTACGCCTACCTGATCTACATTCAGCATTCGCTGCAACTGCACTTCATTCTGTTTCCTTTCGGTAATATCGCGGATACCAAGCAATATTAACTGCACATCATCCAGGCGGCGGGCGTTGACCAGCATGACCCGTTTCCCGATGTCCTGGAAAGTGTGCTCCATTTCAAAATCGTTGAAAACCTCGTTTTCGGGAAGCACATCCTCCAGCAGCTCACGCAGCCGGGGAATGTTCCACTGCCCGTTGCCCAAATCATAAATCATCCGGCCGGTAGTTTCCTTTCTGTTTACCTTGAAGTGATTATAAAATTCTGCATTTGCATTTTTTACAATTAAATCCGGATTCAGGATCAGCAAAGGTTCATGCAACGTTTCCACAATACTTTCTGCATAAAGTTTGGAATTCCTCAAATCCTCTTCCACTTTTTTTCTTACCGTGAAATCAATAAATGTAATCACTACACCATCAATTTTGTCTTCCGAACTGCGGTAGGGCCGCAAACGGGTAAGGTAAACATTCCCCTCACTGTCGGTGGTTTCTTTTTCAATGGGTTGCAAATTCCTAAGTACCTTTTCGGCATCTTTTTCCAGTTTATCGTAGCCCAGTTTGCTGGTGATATCGGAAATGGGCCGCCCACGGTCTTCCGGGCGGATATTGAACAGTTCGCTAAGCCTGGAAGTATAGCGTTGAATGCGCATCTCCTTGTTGATAAACAGTGTGGCAATATCGGTTGCCGTCAGCAGGTTTTGCAGGTCATCGTGTACCTGGCTGAGCTCAGCCACTTTGTGCCGGTTTTCCTGGTTCAGGGTAGTCAGTTCTTCATTTACCGATTGCAACTCCTCCTTGCTGGTTTCGAGCTCTTCCATGGTCGAGCGCAACTCTTCGTTGGCACTCTGTAGTTCTTCGTTGGAGGCTTTCATTTCTTCGCGGCTGGTTTCATATTCCTCGATAATGGCCTGCAATTGCTGGTCTTTATCCCGAAGTTCTTCTTCCAGTTCCTCATTGAGTTTGGCGAGGGTTGAATCTTTGGGTATCTCTTGTGCTTTTTCAACCAGTCGCCCGGGTGGGGCATATTCTTCAAACATCACAAGGATGACATTTTCCTGGTTGTCTTCTTCAATAATGCGTGACGACATAAATACCTGCCGTTGTTCTCCCTCCACCGAAAGAACCACCGGCTTTGAGCGCACTGCTGTTTTTTTTTCTCGCGAGGTATGGATAACTGAACGCAGCTCGAGCGTCAGTTCATGCCTGACAAGCTTAAACGCATCGCGGCTGGGCTCTCCGCCGGGCATTCTGAGGTACCTTCCGGCAGTTTCAGAAATATGCAGCAACTGGTAGTCGGGGCTGATTAAAAGGCTGGGTGGCCCGTAGCGTTCCACTGTTTTATAGTGAAGGGCACCCATAGATATTACATCTCCCTTTTCATTGGTCACATTTTCAGGGAAATGGTTTTTTGTTTTGGGAAAAACCGGTAGCCGCGGTTCCGGGCTGTTCACATTTTTGCGCGTATAAACAGAAAATTCTTTATTCTTAATTTTGAATAAATCGGTATGGTCGAGGCTTTCAGAGGTTCCCAATACGAGATTTCCGCCAGGTACCAGTGCGTAATGCAATAATTCAAAAATATTCTTTTGCGTCTCTTTTTTCAGGTATATCAGCAGGTTGCGGCACATGACCAAATTGATGCGCGAAAACGGTGGATCGGCCAGCAGGTTATGTGGTGTGAAAATCACCATTTCCCTGATTTCCTTGCGTATGCGGTACCCGCCTTCCTGCCGTGTAAAAAACTGTTTCAGCCGCTCGGTGTTGATTTCTGCATTGATATCGCCCGGGAAATAGCCTTCCCGTGCCTTTTTTAGTGAAGTTTCGTGTAAATCGGAGGCGAAAATCTGTATGTCGGGCGATATTTCCATTTCCGATGCTGCTTCATACAGCAACATGGCCAGTGAATAAGCTTCTTCGCCGGTGGCGCATCCAACCGACCAAACCCGTATTTGGCTTTCGCTTTTTTTATTTTCAAAAAGTTTAGGGATTACATTTTCTTCGAGGTAATCATATACTTCTTTATCTCTGAAAAAGCTGGTTACATTAATCAGAAAGTCATCGGACAGCGCCCGCACCTCCTCCGGATTTTTTCGCAAAAGCTCCAGGTAGTCGGATAACAATTCTACCTGGTAAATTTGCATTCTTCGCTGCATACGGCGCATGAGCGTAGCCAGTTTATAACGTGTAAAATCGCGGCCGGTTCGGGCTTTCACCTGCGAAAAAACACGCTGAATAAGTTTGGATTCTTCCTGGTCGAGGTCATTCTCATCTTCAGGCAGTTTAATGCGTGGTTGGGTTTTAATAAACCGCATCAGGTAATCGGCTATTTCATCCAGTGGCAGCACCAAATCCATCAGTCCGGTAGCAATTGCGCTTTGGGGCATTCCATCGTATTCGGCTTCTGTGGGGTCTTGAACAATGGTGAGGCCGCCTTTTTCCTTGATTTCTTTCATTCCCAGTGTGCCGTCGGAGCCGGTACCGGTTAAAATAATCCCGATGGCACTGCCGTCGTGAGTTTTGGCAAGCGTACGAAAGAAATGATCGATTGGTGCCCGGTCGATGCGTTTTTCTTCCAGTTCTGAAAGACGCAGGTGGGTATCGATGGTACTCAGGTTTGATTTGGGCGGAATGACGTAAACATGGTTGGCCTCGAGATGTTGGGTTTTGGTGACCTGAGTAACCGGCATTTTAACATTTGCCTGCAGCAACTCAGCCAGCATGCTTTTGTGCTCGGGTGAGAGATGAACCACTACTACATAGGCCAGTCCCGAATCTTCGGGTACATGCCTGAAAAATTCTTTCAGTGCATTTAACCCGCCTGCTGAGGCACCGATACCGACAATGGTTAATAAATCTTGTTTTTTTTTGCGTTCTTTATTTTTTTCAGCAGCTTCTTCCATCAATTTTGGGTTTTTTTTGTTTTGCGGACAAGTTACAGAATTTTTATACGCTTATAAAACAAAATATTAAAGGAATAAAACCAGATGTTTCATAAAAACGATTTTTGAAAACAATAATCAGTCCCCTGTAATTTCAACGCCCGAAATTTAAGGAAGTTTAATTTGATTCGGAAATCTGTGCCATAGGAATAGTAAACGCCAAAAAACCTTATTTGTAAAATTCATCTAGTGTCATGTCATACATATATTGTCCAGTGCTGTCATTTCCCGCGAAGCGATTCCGATGGAAGAATCTGAGGCGCGAAGATGAGAAATCTGCAAACCACAGCAGATTTCTCCCAGAGGTCGAAATGACATTTCAAAGTTGACTTGACACTAGTAAAAAAGCAGGTGTGCCCCAATATTCCAACCTTAGTACTTTATTCAACCTGGGAAATAAGGTAATAAGGTAAATGGCTGAGTTGGAAGTGTTAATCTTTTTACCACCTCCGAAACCTAAAGGTTTCTCGTCGGTGAGGGACAGTCGCTCCGAGCATTTGAATTGCTGTTATTAAGCGACCTGTCAGCGTCGGGAGACCTGACAGCGTCAATAATCCATAAGGCCTGAAAGGCCGCAGGCAATT
>DATFJO010000309.1:0-3685 GCA_035269145.1 Tangfeifania sp.
TCTTTTTTTTGGCGCATCTCAAACTTCAAAATAACCGGAGTTTTTATTCCCCCTATATCCTTCCGCCTGCCTTCCCCAGTACCTCTGTGAACTCGCTCTCAAAGCGGCTGCAAATGTAAACGGTTATTTCGAAATTGCAAACATTTCGGACCAGAAAATGCAATGTTTTTTGAGTGCTTTTGAATAATGATTTGAGAATCAATTATATTAAACTCAAAAATAAATTAAAATATTTTCAGGGCAGCAGATTTAAACAGACACCAGACTTTTTTCCCGGGCCCGATATTCATGTTTTTACCGGAGGCTTCCGTAATCTCAACGAGTATTTTTTCGCCGGCGTCAACCAAACAAAACCAAAATCCATCTTTTGAAAAAATCTTTTGTACTGTTCCTTCAATCTGGTTTCGTAAAGAAATTGCCCCAACCGGATGCAATGCGATGGAAACATCTTCAGGGCGGATCAAAACCTTCGTTTGGCGTCCTGGTTTCATTTCTCCAATCGAAGGCTGACATAAAGCCTGAACCTGAAATTCATGTACAGAGCTTTTCAGCAACATCATATTTTTTTCGGGAAGGGTGGCAGAAACATACAGATTAAACACATTGTATAAACCAGCCCCTTTCATCACATCAACGTTTGATTCATCTAAAATTAAATCCTGGAATTTCCCCAGTGCTTTCACCCTTCCATTTTTCAGAAGCATAAGATTGTTGGTCAGGCTTAGCAGATCGGGCAAATCGTGACTCACAACCAGCATCGGGATATGAAACCGGTTATTGATAAGATGAAGATAGGGTATAATATTGTAACGAAGATTTACATCGACGGCGGAAAAAGGCTCATCCATCATTAAAATGCGTGCACCGCTGAGCAGCGCCCTGCCAATTGCAATGCGTTGTTTTTCGCCTCCGGAACACTCAAATGGCTTTTTATGAAGCAGTTGTTTTATTTTCAGAATGTCAACCACTTCAGTAAAATCAATATTACCGGTTGTATTATTTTCAATTCCGTACCTCAAGTTTTGTTTTACTGACAAATGCGGGAAGAGCCTGGTATCCTGAAAGACGTAACCGATTTTTCGTTTCCGAACCGGGAGGTTTGTTTTGTTTTCGGCATTAAAAACAGTTTCTCCATTAATTTCAATAAAGCCTGAACCGGGTTCTGCCAAACCTGCAATGGCATTTAAAAGCGTGGTTTTTCCATGACCTGATGGTCCGTATACACCTGTAATGCCGTTATTAATTTCTGATTTGGCATCCAGCAAAAAACCACTACGCTGCAGTTTTATATCGAATTTCAGAAACGGGCTCATGCTTTTCGTTTTAATATTCTTCGGTTCAGGTATTCAGCGCCAACCATAGCCAGCAAAGAAAGAACGACAGACACAATCACAAGGCGCAAAGTTGAAATCTCCTGCCCCGGTACCTGCATGGTTGAAAAAATGGCCAGTGACAAAGTTTGTGTCTCGCCTTCAATATTTCCGGCAAAAGAGATGGTTGCACCAAATTCGCCCAGGCTGCGGGCAAAGGCAAGTATGGCTCCGCTTATTACTCCGGGCAAAGCAAGCGGAAGCGTTACCGTAAAAAACACACGCATTCCGGAAGCTCCCAATGTTCGTGCTGCTTCTTCCAGGTTTTGATCCACCAGTTCAACTGATAAACGTATTGAACGGGTAACAAGCGGAAATGAAACAACCACTGCGGCAATGATAGCTGCCGGAAAAGAAAAAGCGATTCTCACACCCAGCCAGTCGTAAAAAAAAGCGCCCAGCCAGCCATTGGTTCCAAACACTACCAATAATATATATCCGGTTGTTACAGGGGGCAACACAAGTGGCAGGTGCAAAAACCCTTCGACAAATGCTTTCCCCGGAAATCGTTTACGTGCGAGAAACCAACCAATGAAAATGGCAATCGGTAATACAATAATGGTAACCAGCAATGCCACCTTTAGCGACAATTGAATGGCTGTGAGTTCAGCCCCGGTATATGTAAACAGTTCTTTCAAATTGAAAACCCGTATTTTTTCCAGATGTGTTCTGCCTCTTCCGACATTATATAATTGTATAAAGAAAGTGATTTTTTATTTTTCCCTCCTTGTATAACGACCATGTAATAATTTACCGGCTGATACAATGAATCGGGGAACTCAGCAATAATCTTTACTTTTTCTGATTTCAGTGCATCAGTTTTATATACAATTCCGGCTTCCGCCTCTCCCAACTCCACAACCATTAATGCTGAGCGAACATCTTTTGCCGGAAGGATTCGTGGCTCCAGTTTTTCTTTCCACCCCAAATTTTCAAGCAGTTGCACGGCATAGTTTCCTGCCGGTACGTGGTTGGGATCGCCAACAGAAAGTTTGCCCTCAAATAGTTCAGGAAGTGGAATGCTTAGCGGAAAATCCACTGGGTTCAATTCACTTTCAGCCGGTGCAACCAACACCATTGAATTCCCGGCAATTTTCTTTTCGGTATCGTAAATTGTTAAATTCTTCTGATTCAAATAATCAACCCACTTTTTATTTGCTGAAATATAAATTGATGGGTTTGCGCCGTGTTCTATCTGACGCGCAAGTGTGCCTGAAGAAGCCAGGTTTAATTTCACCTCAACATTGTTTTCTTTTTCAAAATCAGAAGTTATTTCAGAAATCACATCGGTTAAACTGGCTGCACAAAACAACACCAGTTCATTTTTTTCATTTCCCCGGTTGTTGTTACATGCCGGAATTAAAACTGTGAGCAGAAAAATGTAGCGGAAAATTTTCATCACGATAAAATTAAGCTTTTTTTATTCGTTGATGATATTATGGTTCCCCCAAGTTTTGGGTGTCTTTTTATTCAAGTCGTTTTTCCCAGAAGTAGTTTGGCGGCTCGCACTCTTTATAACCTGCTTTTTTATAAAGGTTTTGAGCTTTGTAATTGTCGTGGCTAACCTCAAGATTTATACGGCAATATCCTTTCTGAGCAGCATATTCTGCTATTTTATCCAAAAGAAAAAGACCTACTCCTTGTTTCCTGAAATCGGATGAAACAATAAAATCATGAATATTGATCAGCGGTTTTGCTTTCCAGGTAGAAAAATTCAGGTTGCAATTTGCAAGCGCAGCAAAATCCTCATCAATTTGAACAAAAAAACCGATATAGCCCGCATGCTTTTTTAGTCCTTCAATTATTTTTGGACCAAGATGGTCGGGCATGGGTTCGCCTAAACCAATGCCATCGGCCATGTATTCATTTACCAGCCTTAGTAAATTTTTGCAATGCACTTCGTTATCCAAATCAACCTGAACAAATTCCTTTTTTGCCATGCCACTTAACTGTTAATTAGCTCCGCAACAATATTATATTTTTTTTCCGGCCTCCCAGGTTATTCTCCGGTTTTTAAAGTTCCGGGAGTTACCTTTTAATATACAATTAAACAAAAGGCGGAACTTTAAAAGAATTCCGGCCTGTTTTATTGTTGATAAAATAATTTAATCAAGCTCCCATGTTAACGAATAATCTGCAATGCTTATTTCCTGGATATTATATACATAATTACTGTTAGTGGCATCGGAATCATAAATGTACGATTGAATCCTCAGGGTGTAGGTTTCGTCTTTTTGCGGATGACTGTCCCAGGTACCAAAATCGTAATATGCAGATAAATAATAAGCGGGCGTTGCATCATCAACAGGATAGCC
>DATFJO010000310.1:0-3923 GCA_035269145.1 Tangfeifania sp.
TTATTGCCGGCTCCGTTGGGAAACAATTTCGATTTGGAATTAAGCAACAAACGTGCTGTTTCAATGGCAGCGGCTGAAACCACTACCAAATCGGCAGTCTGAATTTGTCCTTTTTCGTTTTCATCGAAATATTTTACGCCGGTAGCACGACCCTTGTCGTCTATCATGATTTCAGATACTTTGCAATGGGTGCGTAATTCACAATTGCCTGTATTAATAGCGATTGGTATTACCGTGTTGTGGGTTCCGCACTTTGCGCCCACCGGACAGGCAAAACCTACACAGTTGCGTACGCGGTAGCAGGCCGGACGGCCATTGTAACGTACAGAATTGCGAAGCATCGGAATGGAAAACGGGTGCAAACCCATTCGTGAGGCTGTATCGTGCAGTAGTTGTCCTTCGCGGTGGTATTCAAATGGCGGCATTGGGTAGGGTTTTTTACGAGGCGCCATAAATGGCGTCGCATTGTGATCGCCGGCTACGCCAATTTCCCATTCGGCTTTTTCATAAAAGGGTTCCAAATCAAAATAATCGATTGGCCAGTCTTCCAGCGTTGAACCTTCCACATGACCGTAAACCGATTTCATTTTGAAATCCTGTTCCATGAAACGCCACGCCATTGCTCCGTAGCTAACAGTGCCCGAACCAACACAAGCTGCATTGTTGCTGTAACCACCTTCGTTCGCCAAAACCACTTCGGTATAACCATTTGGGTATTCCACCACCCTGCGGTAACGTTCCTTGTCAGGCCCGAAAGCATTGGCCAAAACAGTTGTTCGTTGCGATATAAGTTCATCGTCATCGTGATCGTCATAACTTGCCCAGCCGCCACGTTCAAACAACACCACGTTTAAACCGGCAGTTGCCAGTTCTTTTGCGACTATTCCACCGCCGGCGCCTGCACCAATTACTATAGCATTTACATGTTTATTTTTCATTTTACGTGGGTTTTGCCCGAAACACTTTCGGTGTTATAACGATTTTGTCCGAGCACAGGCGGATAATCGAGTTGTATCATTTTGTAGCTCACATAATCTTTGTTGCCGCCATGCCTCGGAGAACCGTAAAAACCTTGCAGGCTATGGTCCATCAGCATGTTGAAAAAATTTCGCTGGTTGATTTTCTGCCAGTGTTCTTCCGGTAATTCACCGCTTTCCATCTGTTCCATGAAGCGGGTTTGTGTCTGCCAGTCGAGTTCGTAAAATGCTGCCTGGTGTATTTCCTGTGCTGATTTTTTAAGCGCCGCAATTCCATTTCTGTATTCATCCTGAAAACGCTGGTAATGATTCACCAGTTGTTTGTCGATGAAGTTAATGACGTTGGCATCGGTTGCTCCCGGATCTTTATCTGCCGGAATGATTTGCTCGGCAAAAGCAATTACTGTCTTCGCTTCCTCATTTGTGAAAAATCTCCAAATGGAATCGTAGCCGTTGCAGGAGTTAATAAACAGCACACTGCCACAGGCGAAACCAAGTTGCCGGATGAAGTCTCTTCTGTTGGTTTTCATCGTTTTCGGTTTAATCAGATTACTCACAAATTTAACTTTTTGAGATAAACCGATAATAAATCCTGACAATCATTTGTCAATTCGGAAACATTCTAAAAAAGGAATATAAATTCAGAAATTGTTATGAAACTCATTCAATTCAGTGGAAGGAATAAAACTTTGCTTATTTTTACGTGTAAATCTAAAATCAAAAACCAATGAAACTTTACTCAATTCTTTTTTTTGCAACGTTTTTTTTACTGGCTTCCTGTTCAAAAAAACAAACTTTTACAGCCGGTTTCGATAACACCCACGACCGTGTTTGGGTGGGTAAAGATTTTTGGTCCATACCAATTGAAGACTGGAAAGTAGAAGACGGGAAGTTGCACTGCATTGGCAAAGTACCCGAATCACGGGTAAATCTGCTGACTCATGTTATTTCAGAGGAAATGGGAGATTTTGAGGTTTCATCTAAAATAATGCTTTCAGATGAGGGGGAAGTTCCGGGTTCTGCAGGTTTTTTTATCGGAGTTTCAGATGAGGAGGATCCCGATGTGCGGGCAGCCTGTTACTTCGGAAATGGAGTAAAAGCAGGGGTGAGTTTGAATGGCTACGCATTTTTAAAAAACGAAAAAACCGAGCTCCCTGAAGATTTTGATTTTTCGGATTTTAACCTGAAAGTAACCGGAAATAATTCTAAACTCAAACTGGCAGTTTTGAATAAAGAGGGTGAGGTTGTACAGGAGTTGACATCGGATCACGAACCAATTCATGGATTGGTGGCCGTGGTGAATAATTTTATGCTGGATGAAAATGAACCTCAGGGAAAATCAAATTTTGTATTTGACGATATTGTACTGAAAGGTTCAAAGGTTATAGAAAAACAGGAGAATTCATTTGGCCCGGTTTTATGGACGATGCACACAATGAGCAAAGGAACCGTAAAATTGATGGCTTTGCTGCCGCCGGTGGGCGAGGAGGATAACCAGGATGTTTCCCTTCAGCTTAAAAACGGGGAAAACTGGGAAACGGTTTCAACAGAAACGATTGAATCAGATTCGAGAACGGCTTTGTTCAGGCTTGAAGACTGGGATGATGCAAAAGATGTAGATTACAGGGTGGAATATGTTGAGGTTGGGAAAGATGGTTCGGAAACATCCAATTATTACGAAGGAACCATTCGGGAAAATCCGGTGGATAAACCGCTGAAGCTGGGCGGACTGACCTGCCAGTTTCATTTTGGATTTCCGTATACTCCGCTTGTTGAGAATCTGACGGAACTGAATCCGGACATGCTCTATTTTAGCGGCGACCAAATTTATGAAGGAAACGGCGGATACCCTATCAAACGGGAACCGGCTGACGTTTCTATACTGAGCTATCTCGGAAAATATTATATGTTTGGCTGGGCTTTTGGCGATTTAATGCGCGACCGGCCCACCATCTGCACTCCCGACGATCACGATGTGTTTCACGGCAACCTGTGGGGCGAAGCCGGAGTTGATAAACCCGGCGGTGCCGGAAGTTCGGATACACGTGGTTTTATGCAGTCGGTAGATATGGTGAATGTGGTGAACCGGACCCAATGCGGGCAGTTGCCCGATCCTTATGACCCAACGCCAATTAAGCGCGGAATGAGTGTTTGGTACACCGATATCAATTACGGGCGCATCAGTTTTGCAGTGGTAAGCGACCGCATTTTTAAAACCGGGCCTGAAGCGGTTTCTGATTGGGAAGGGCGCCACGACCACATGAAAGAACCTCGCGAGGATTTATCGTTTCTGGATAAGGAAGGTGTAAAAATGCTGGGCGACCGGCAGATGGAATTTCTGAATGACTGGATAGAAGACTGGGAAGAAACAGACATGAAAGTATTGCTTTCGCAAACGGTATTTGCCAATGTGGCCACGCACCACGGAAGCCTGGAAAATTACCTTTACGGCGACCTCGATTCGGGTGGCTGGCCAAAAACAGGACGCGATAAAGTAATCCGCCTGATGCGTAAAGGAGCAGCGCTGCATATCAATGGCGACCAGCATGTGCCCTCACTTGTTCAATACGGACTGGAAGATTACCGCGATGCCGGCTGGAGTTATTGCACGCCCGCAATTGCTGTGATGTACCTGCGCTGGTTTTTACCGGACGAACTGGGACGACCGGTTCTCGACAGGCCTGAACACGGGTATCCCAATACCGGAAAATATACCGATGCATTTGGCAACAAAAATTATGTGTATGCCATTGGCAATCCCGGCAAAAACACCATCGACCGCGACAGCCGCTACAATCACGCACAAATTCGTTCGTCGGGTTTTGGCATGATAACTTTTGATAAAGATGAACGGACCATAAAAATGGATGCCTGGCGTTTTCAGGCGGATGTAGAGAATCCCAATCCCGTACGTGACCAGTTTCCCGGCTGGCCGCACACCATTTC
>DATFJO010000311.1:0-2468 GCA_035269145.1 Tangfeifania sp.
TCATCCAGCAAACCAACAATATTTAGAATTGTGGATTTCCCGGCGCCGCTTGGTCCCATGATGGTTACAAACTCACCCTGTTTTACTTCAAGGTTTACTCCCTTTAAAATAAACGTCCGCTGAAAACGCGAATCGTAGTACTTGTCGATTTTTGTTAGTTTAATCATTATTTTTATTTTTTATTTGTTCAAACAATTCAAGCTAAAGATAAGAAGTAAGTTTTTTTCAAACTTGGTTTATTCACATCGTAGTGCCTTCACTGGGTTAAGGCGCGAGGCGCTGTACGAATAATAAAAAACAGTAATCAACACAACAAAGGCGGCAATTAGAAAAGCCAAAACGAATACCCACCATTCAATATTAATTTTAAAAGCAAAGTTGCTAAGCCAGTGACTCATCACTAAAATGGTAGGTGGAATTGAAAGAGTGGAGGCAATGATTACCATTACAAAGTTTTTGCGTAGGAATGAAGAAACGATTCTTTGTTCAGAACCGCCCAAAACCTTTTTAACCCCAATTTCTTTCGTTTGGTTTTTAACTACAAAAAGTGTCAATCCAAATAAGCCAAACGATGCAATTAGCAAAGAAAATAGTGCGCAAACTGAAACAATCAAACTCAGATTTTTCTCATGACTATAAATCTCTTTTTTAAACTCTTCAATGGTTTTGTAATTAAAAGACTGGTTGGGGGCAACTTTTTCCCATTCTGCTTTAATTAAAGGCAGAAGCTCCCCCAGTGTACCTGATTTATAATGAACAGCCATTTGCATAACATACTTGTCTGATACGCTAATCAGTAACGGTGGGACATCGCTATGGAAGGAGTGCAAATTAAAATCTTTCACAATCCCGATTACTGTTCCATTTTCTATTTGTTTCCCAACCGGGTCAGTTAAACTAAATGCTTCAACAGATTTTTCGTTTAGTAAATACGAGTTTTCCTCATCACTGCCAAACTCACGCGAAAAATTCCTGCCTTCAAGTAACTGTATTCCCATGGTTTCAATAAAATCAAAGTCAACTGCCAAAAGCTCAATACTCACTTTTTTTGATTTGTCCTGAGGATTTTCGATGTTATAAGCCATGCGATCAAGCATTGGCAAGGTTCGTATTGCTCCCCCAGCTGAAATTACATTCGGATAGCTCTTGATACTGTTTTTGAATGCTGCGGAATTTTGGTAACTCTCTCCCATATCTACAAACAAAATATCCTTATTGTAATAGCCCGGGTCTTTTTCAAGGGCATATTTATATTGCGAATGAATGATTAATGTACTCGAAACGAGAAAGCAAAAAATGATCAACTGAACCACAATCAGGGCAAAACGAATCCGCGATTTACGTTTCCCTGGTTGTACCGAATTATTTAAAATACTGATTACATTTAGTTTCGATAAAAAAGATGACGTATAAAGTCCGGAAACCAAACCAATAAACAAAGTAAGTACTACATAAATCACAATATAAATCACAATATTTGAATTGATTATTAATAGTTTGGTTTGAAATAACTCTTCGGCATAAGGTTTACCTATCCAGGCTAAAAACAGAGCAATAGGTAAAACCAGCATGGCGAGCACAACTGATTCATTTAGCAACTGTTTCCGAATAGAGTGGGCACTGGCACCATTGGTTTTCCGAATTCCGATTTCTTTCGACCTTCCTGTAGATACAACTGTTGAAAGAATGATGTAGTTAAATGCGGCAACAATAATGATGAGTATGGCAATAGATGAAAATATTCGGATGTTTTTCATGTTTCCCTTAATACCACTATAAGCAATTTCCTGCGAATGCAAGTACACATCGGATAGATTCTGAACAGTAAAATTATAGATATCTTTTTCGCCATATGCTTTTTTTTCCAATGTTTTAAATTGCGCATTGAGTATATCCCCATTTGCATTCTTATCTACTAACAGCCAGGTCATCCAAAAATCGGAATGCCAGCTCGTTTCAGCGTCCTCGTCTTTTATTCTCTGGTTGAGTTCCTCCAAAGTCCATTTTGAACTGATAAAACAATCAGCCCTGAAAGTTGAATTAACCGGGATATCATCAAAGACTCCCTTAACCTCAAAAACCGTCTCTTTACCGTTAATTTTAGCAACCAAGTTTTTTCCAATGGGGTCTTCACTGGGGAAAAACTTTTGAGCCTGCTTTCGCGAAAGTACAATCGAACTTGGATCGCCCAGAATGTTTTCCTGCTGGCCGGTAACGGGAATATTGAAAATTTTAAATATCTCCGATTCGGTACTGATCACATTCCCAATTGGGATAAACTCATCATTCAGATTGATACTAAATTTCTCCATTTTGCTGGTTGGGGTCACACATTTTACCTGCGGGAATTCGTCCTTTATACTTTTAGATAGTACGTATGGTGTCTCGGCAATAGTTATTTTTTGATTTACATTATTGTTTATAACACGATAAATCTGCTTCCTGTTTTTAAAGCCAGTATTGTAGCT
>DATFJO010000312.1:0-3757 GCA_035269145.1 Tangfeifania sp.
TATCCAATGTTCAGAAGATGAACGACGGAAGCTGGACTGCCATCCAACCACTCGACAATGTTTGGGGAGAAATGTATGAGGGCATCCGGGCTGTAAATTTGTTCCTTACAGAAACAGAAGGGCAACAGTTTGAAGAGGAGAAATGGAATGAAGACTATGCCGAAATGATGGAGCAGTTTAACAACTATCCTTACGAAGCACGCTTTCTCAGGGCTTTCTTCTATTTTGAATTGGCGAAACGGTACAAAAATGTTCCACTGATTACTGAAGTTCTTACTCCCGAAGAAGCACAGCAGGTTGAGCAGGCTTCATTCGAGGATGTTGTTACTTTTATTGTTAGCGAATGCGATGCAATTGCAGCAGAGTTGCCAGATGACTATGGAAATTTTTCATCTGCACAGGAAACCGGCCGGGCTACCAGTGGTGCCGCGCTGGCCCTCAAGGCACGAACATTGCTTTATGCTGCAAGTCCGCTGCATAACACATCCAGCAACCTCACATTGTGGGAAGAGGCTGCCAGTGCTGCCGGAACAGTTATTTTGGAAGGAAACTATAACCTGGAGCCTGATTACAAAAATGTGGTAAATAATCTTACAAGTTCTGAGTTAATTTTGGGACGCAGACAAGGTCAGTCCAACGATTTTGAAAGAAGGAACTTTCCGATTGGCTATGAGGGAGGAAATACCGGAACCTGCCCAACTCAAAACCTGGTAGATTCTTACGAAATGATTGAAACCGGCCTGCCAATCAATGATCCGGCTTCAGGGTATGACCCGATTTTCCCTTATTCAGGAAGGGACCCCCGGCTGGCTGAAACGGTTATTTATAATAACTCAAACTGGAAAGGTCAATCGGTTGAAATTTATTATGGCGGAGCAAATGCTCAGCCGAAGCCAAATGCTACACAAACAGGGTATTACCTTAAAAAATATGTGATAGAAGACATTAACCTCGATCCTACCAATACTACACAGCGAATTCATACATGGGTTTTGTTCAGGTATGGTGAAGTGCTGCTGAATTATGCTGAGGCCATGAATGAAGTTTACGGACCCGAAAATCCCGGGAGTCATGAAATGACTGCACTGGAAGCTGTTAACATGGTCCGTCAACGAGTGGGAATGCCCGGGTTTCCGGGTGGAATGACCCAGGGCGAATTTCGTGAAAAACTCAGGAATGAGCGACAGGTGGAACTGGCTTTTGAAGATCACCGTTTCTGGGATGTTCGTCGCTGGAAAATTGGCAATCAAACTACTGAAATTTATGCTGTGAATGTAAGTAGAAATCCTTATGGTGGTTTCGCTTATGAAAAAGTTTTGCTTGAGGAAAGGGATTTTGAAGATTATATGAATCTTTACCCAATACCACAGGCAGAAATTTATAAGAATTCAAATCTTGAACAAAATCCGGGATGGTAAAAATTGAACAATTATGAAAAATATATTAGGTTTTTTATTTGTATTTGCTACTCTTTTCTGGTCATGTGAGAATAAATTTGCTGAAGGTGAATTCCAGTTTTACGACATTGAAGAACCGCAGGGAAACAGCATACTCCCAGGTATTCCTGAAATAGGTAAAAAAGGCGCCGCCTTCACGACCAAAGGCACGCAGTGGTCTTATAAAGTGTCAGACCTGAAGGCTCACTGGCACTACTCATGGGGAAGCACTCTTTCAGAATATGAACCGGCTAACGTTGATTTCGTTCCCATGCAATGGGGGAAATGGGGTCCGAGTGAGGAAAAATTAGCCGAATTGGCAGCTTTAAAAGAAGAGGGTAAGATTCGCTATCTTCTTGGATTTAATGAGCCGGATGGTGCTGAACAGGCCAATATGACGGTACAGGAAGCTATCGATAAGTGGCCTGTGCTTGAATCGGTAGGCTTGCCTTTGGGTAGTCCCGGCTGTGTCAATCCAACAGGAGACTGGATGAAAGAGTTTATGCAGAAAGCCGACGAACTTGGTTTGCGGGTTGACTTTGTTTGTGTCCATTGGTATGGCGGAACAAATGCTACCGCTTTTATAAACCGGATAGAGGAAGTCTACAACCTTTACGACAAACCAATTTGGATTACTGAATTTGCTCCTGCTGACTGGAATGCAACGACTCCTGAGGAAAATAAACATTCACCTGAGGACGTGCTTTCATTTATGGAAACGGTTTTGCCTCAATTGGAAGATTTAAGTTATGTTGATCGCTATGCGTGGTTCCCATTCAATCAGGAAAGAGCTCAGGGAACATCTTCTGCCCTTTTCGATCCGCAGGGAAATTTGACAGAACTGGGAACTTTCTATTCCAATTTTGAACCCAATATCTACATCGGTGATGGAAAAGCACCTGAAGTTGATCCTGCCATTGTATTCCAGGATAATTTTGAAGATTATTCCTCCGGAACCGATTTGGGGGAGCAAGGGTATATCATTTGGGAAGGTTCGGCCAGTGTGGTTTCGGGCGATGCTTTCGAAGGTCAGCAATTTGGGCAAAGCGATGCCTCAAAAAATAATTTTGCGATCAGACTTCCATTTACTCTGGAAGCAGGAAAAACCTATTCAATCGAAGTTGCGACTAAAATGCAGGATGGCGCCAAACATATCTTGCAGGCTCATCCCAGAGATGAATATGAATACGCATGGGTTGATTGTTTTAATAGTGAATGGCAAATCAATTCCACTGAAATAACTGTAACTGAAGGAAACGAAGAGGTAGTTATTGCACTTTACCGTTGGCCTAAAAAAGTACTGGCATTTGATCAAATTATTGTAAAAGAAGTTGAATAATATAACTTATCCTAAGATTATTGTATAAATTACATAGGTTTAGTTTAGTTAGTTAATTGATGGGATTAAGGGGCCGTTCATTTTGTAATGGAAGCGGCCCCTTTTGTCTCTTTCATTAATAAAACCAGCCTATAAAATATGTAAAAATATAAACTCATTCGTCTATTTTTATTGTAATAAATCACATCAATACAGAATTAAAGATACATGAACAATAAAACATTTTACAAACCAGAAAATCAAATGAAACATACTTTATTTTTATTCATCATCGCATTATCTTTTTCATGTTCTAATATTGATGTTAATGAATATTACATTGATGCGGAAAATGGAAACGACGATAACTCCGGGAACTCCCCAAAATCGGCTTGGCAATCGCTCGAAAAAGTGAATCAAACGGTTTTTGAGCCGGGTGACAAAATTTTGTTTAAAGCCGGAGATTCATGGGAAGGCCAACTGGAAGTTCAAGGGAGTGGAGCCGAGGAAGCTCTCATTCAAATTAACAGGTATGGAGAAGGGAAGAATCCGGCTATCAACGGAAATGGCGAAAAATTGCATACGCTATTACTTCACAATGTTGAATACTGGGAGGTGCGAAACCTGGAGATTACCAACACAGGAGAAGAACGTGTTGCCGGACGGCGGGGAGTGATTGTCCGGGCAGAGGATTTTGGGGATTGTCATCATATTGTTTTAGACAGCCTTGAAATTCATCATGTAAACGGGAGCCTTGTGAAAAGTGACGGCGGCGGAAGTGCCATTCTTTGGCAAAACCGTGGCGATTCGGTAAAAACGCGGTTCATCGGCTTGCAAATAACCAATTGCCACCTGCATCATTGCGGACGCAACGGCATCAATTCGCGCGGTTACACTAACCGGAAAGAATGGCATCCGAGCCTGAATGTGGTGGTTCGAAACAATTTGCTGGAGCAAATTCCCGGTGATGGAATTGTGCCCATCGGAACTGATGGCGCATTAA
>DATFJO010000313.1:0-5674 GCA_035269145.1 Tangfeifania sp.
TTTTTCCATCGAAACATGATCGGGGTGCGAATTCCCATTTCATATGGTGTTTGTTTTGATCTTGGCGCATATCGGTTCGGGTTTTCAGGATCCTGGATCCATCCATTGTCCGTAACATACACGAACAGCGTATTTTCTGAAAGCTCCTTTTCATCAACATAATCCATCAGCATTCCGCAGGTAATATCAAACCATTCGCACATGGCCCAGTAACGGGCAACTGCCTCGGTGGGTGCTACTTTCAAATATTTCTGTTCTAAACTGTCGGGCGGATTATGTGGCGTGTGAGGCAAAAAAGGCGCATACCAAATATAAAAAGGCTGATTGGCAGCGCTGGTTGAATCGATAAAATTGCATATCACATCCAGCCCTTCACGACCAATTTTTAATCCTTCATCACCATGCCGGCCTCCCCTCGAGGGATCGCCGTGCGTCATTCCCTGATCGAAACCGCCGTTTTTAAAATTGCCAAGCCACCACTTTCCGGTTTGTAACGATGCATATCCATTGTCGCCCAAAACATCTGCGATGGTATTGAATTTTCTGAAATTATCAATGTACGGTTGATAGTTATTCATCCTTTGATTCATCCATTCATTGGAATATTTTCTCTCATCGGAATCAAAAACAGGATCGTTGCCCAGGATACCATGCTGGTAGGGAAACAAACCTGTGGCTATTGAAGCCAGCGCCGGACTGCATAACGGAGCTGTAGTGTAGCCGTAAGTAAATGTCAAACCTTCTTTCGCCAACTGATCAATCCGGGGGGTTTCTATATGATCATGCCCCATGAAACTGTAGTCTGTCCAGCTCTGATCGTCAGAAATTATCAGAACTATATTGGGTTGTTCTGGTTCAACTGATTTCTCGCCTTTTTTATTTGCGCAACTGCAAAAAAAGAGTGTTGCAACGACAAAAGAAATACTTATTCTTTTCATGCTTCAATCTTGCTTAAAATGCTTATTCTTTAATTTAAAATATTTTAAAAGATTCGAAATTGCATCGTTAATATCTGCTATTTTCCCTGATTTATCCAAAGAGCTGTTTCAACAAAAAATTCATTCGATGAGAAAGTATGCATAAAGAAATCTAATGTATTAGTTCAGACTCACAATAAACAAGGACTTTACAGGCTTTAACTTCAAAGCAAATTTAGTGAATTCCTGTTCTTCTTTCAAAACTATTTCAGAAGAGACATTTTTGCGAATTTCCCCTGTATGTGGATTCCATTCCTGCAATTCCAGATTTCCTCTAAAAATAACTTCTGTCTCAATAAGCTCATCGCTCGAATTGGTAAACATATAAATGTGCTTCCCATCTTTTATTTTATGGATGTAATTGAATTTTCCCCAATCAGTTGTCAAAACAGGATTTGGTAAAAACCTTACATCTGTGTCCATTCTTTCATCCAATACTTTTTGAATGTTGTCTTTGTTTGGTTTTGGAATATGAAAAGCAGATCCGCCATTGGAATTGGTATTGGATTGAATTTTTATTGAATCGGTTTCCTCCGGATTTAATCCAAAAATCTCATTTACCAAGGCAACAACTTTTTGGTCCTCTCCCATTTCCGACGATTTGTATGGAAGCTGTGTGGTTGAAATAATCGTTCCTCCACTTTCATAAAACTCTTTCAATTTTTCCAGTGTTTTGTACGAAATTGTTTTACAACCGGTTAAAAACATCACTTTGTATTCCTGGTAATTTTCTTTATTCTGCAATTTTACCAAACCATCTTCAATGGCATATTTATCTTCAAGAAAAAACTCAGGATGAACAAAGGTAAAATCACGCCGGATGTCGTTGGAAAGAATTCCACTGATTTCCTGGTAATCGGTTTCGGATGAAATGTAAAATCCCTGACGAATTCCATTTGGATTATCAAACACAAAATGTCCGGCCAGTTCTTCAAAGGGATACATAACACCAATTTCCGAGACTCGCTTTCCTCCTTGCAGTAACATACACGAGCGAGCTACAAATTTTGAATAAGCAGGAAGTGCAGGAGCAATCTCCTCATTATACGACGAAACAAGTGGTGCAATATAAACTTTTTCGGGGTTGTACCACATGCCATGTGGAATCACAAAATTTACTCCACGGGTAAACATTTCGAACATGGGGCGATACAACATCAATGAATCGAAATGTTGATCGCGTTCACGAAAAGCGCCATATATTTCGGTGGAAACAATAGGTCGGTCGTAAAAATCTGCAGCAGAGCTTATGAGTTTATGTCCGTCCTGGCCATATTGGTATTTTATAATTACATCAACCAACGGTATTTGAGTATAGCGATAAAACTTAAAAATATCAGCATTCATATCAATTGGTGTTGGATTGTAATTACCAGGAGGATGTCCTGTACTTCTCAGACCATGCTTTTCATTCCATTCGGCAACCAGTTTTGGGAATCCTTCGGCCAAAAGTTCGGCTCTTGTATGAAAAAATGCGTTTCGTACGGCTTCAGTTTCGGGGCCAATATTGTACCACAAAGCCGGATAAAAAGGTTGTGGATCGTAATCGTGCAATTCCTCAAATTTTTTATTGAACTTGCCTGTCCACGTATATGGGTGCCGCCAAAAACCTACATCATCAAAAAAGGTCTTTTTAATGGTGTTACCAAAATAGGAGCTGAATTTTTCGGCATATTTATCGTAGGTTAGGTTAATCATTTTGCGCACTGCAGTTGTATCCAGATAATCAACAACCGGATAAGCTTTGTGCCAGCTGTCTTTTACCATTGGGAAAAGCATGATTTTCCAGGTTCCTTCAGGCACATTCCACTTTAATAGACCGTCTTTTACAAAATTGCTAATTTCAATCCGCTCCATCGTTTCTGTATTCATAGCCACGGCAGCCATCAGTTTTACAGCTTTAATTGAATCCATAAAAATGGCCGGTCCTGTAATTTCTGTTTCAATCTTATCCAGTCTTTTCATGGTATGTTCCGGGAACAAATCACCGAGTTTTCCGCCTGCCATTCCCGATGGAAAATCGTTGTCGTCATAAAGAATTACTTCCATGTCCATCTCTTCTGCCACATCCAGCACATCCTGAAAACGATCGAAATAATCATCGGATAAAAATTTAGGACTTGTACCAACTTTGTTTTTGTAATCAGCCAGTGGCAATAAAGTAATTCCTTTGAATCCGGCATCGTTGGCATCTTTTACTTGTTTACGAATTCCTTCGGTAGTTAACTCACCATTGATGTGCCAAAAAGGCATTGGTCCATATTCGTGCGGAGGATTCTTAAATTGTTTTTCGAGCGAGCTGGAGCACGATACCAGGACAAAAAGCAATATTAAATAGGTTAGTTGAAGTTTCATAAACGTATATATTCTATTCAATTTTAAATATTTCATTGGGAGAAACAACAGTTTCAACATCGCGCGTTTTTGCAATGTGGTAATCATCACGGAATTCTTTTCTACCAAAATACCCAAATTTTTTCAGGTAATACTCCCGTGGATGAATTTCCTCTTCTCCTATTCGTTTTAGTTCTTCCATCAATTTTTTTTCAAGCTTTTGCTGAATTTCCTGATATTCGGGTTGGTTAATCAGATTATTCAATTGGTAGAAATCGTTTTTATCGTCGAAAAGCATTGATGATCCTTCAGGAGTTTTGACATAAGTGTAACGATTGGTGCGCACGGCGCGATATTCCTCGGATGGAAATGCGATTCCAAACGGACTTAAATTCATGTATAAAGCAGCTCTCTCTTTGTCCTTTTCCGGCGCTTCAAATATGGACGATAAGTCGTAACCTTCAATGGTTTCAGGAATTTCGATATTACACAAGGATAACAAGGATGGTAATATATCGGGGGTAGTTAGAGCTGCTTCTGCGGTTTTCCCGGCATTTTCCCGCATATTTGGGTACGAAACCAAAAACGGGACATTGGCCGATTCAGAAAAAGGCTGGTGTTTCATAAAAGGACGGAAATCATGGCTTCCCATCATTTCGCCATGGTCAGACGTGAACACAATTACCGAATTTTCATAAATGCCTAAATCCTTTGCTTTTTGGATTATTTCTCCAATGGCTTTATCCGTAGCTGTGCAATGAGCATAATACCCCTGCAGCTCTTCCCGTGCTTTTTCCTCCCAGTTTTCGGGCACGTTGGGCGGAAGTGTTAGTTTTTCGGGTGGATACAAAGCCTTCAATTCTTCGGGAGCTGTTTGATGCGGAAAATGAGGAGTTCCGAGCGATACAAACAAACAAAATGGACTGTCGTTATCCGCATGATTTTCCATGTAGCTATTCGCCTCATTGGCTATAGCATACGTTGAGTAGCCTTCCCAAAATTTCTTTTGCGGATCATCATTTTCAAAATAATGCTCTTTGGGATAATTGTGGTCGCATTCCGATGCTTTCCAGAATGTCCAGCCCTGCCTGCGTTCCGGAGCGACGTTGCTTCCTCGTCCGTGGCCGTCTAAATGCCACTTGCCTAAATAGGCGGTATTGTATCCGGCTTCGTTAAAAATTTCAGCAAAACACAGTTCTTCCGATGGCAGGTACAAGTCGTTAATAAACATTCCGGTTGATGATGGATAACGTCCTGTCATTAACGAAGCGCGGTAAGGCGTACAAACCGGAGTTACTGAAACTGCATTTTTAAAGTTTACTGCTTCTTTCGAAAATTTATCCAAATATGGAGTTTGCACCTGTTTGTCACCGGTATAGCCCAACGAAGAAGCCCTCCATTGGTCGGTAAGAATAAAAATTACGTTGGGCTTTTGTATTTCTTTTTTACAAGAAAATAGCAGCGTGGTAAGGACTAATATTAGAATTAGACTTATCATTTGTATATTTTCTTTTGTAATTCCTTTAATCATTGTCATAAGGTCTGATTTCAAATTCATTTAGTTATTGCTTAGGATTGTTTTCAATATAATTCAACAAAATCGCTTTTACATCCTCCATTGTTCCTGTATTTAATCCACCGTTTACATTTGCCCCGGTAATCCAGTAAAGCACCATCCCGGCGTCGGAGCAGTCCCATTTTCCTTTTTGGAATTTCACCACATTGTCCACCTCGGCAATTTTTCCCTGAAGCCAAATTTGTTGAATTCGTGAGTCTGAATGTGTTCTGGCCCACTCCCAGTTTTCAATATCCACTTTCAGGTTGGTATTTTGGTCGGGAATACGCACTTCTTCCACACCAAAATCCAATATTTGCTGCCAGGTATAAAAATCGCCGGCATTATCATTTGCGGGGTGGTGCGTTATTACTTTTACGTATTGGTGTTTTTCTTTTGGAGTTTCATCCAGAGCAAAGCCTATAATATCCGGCTCTCCGGCTTCAATAATCCAAAGTGGATCTTCTGCTGTTGATGCATTAATGGCTTTGGCTAAATCTTTTATTGTTGCATCCATTTGCCATTTTGCATCAAAAAAAGTAAGGTTTTCAAAACCTCCCCATCGGCGAGCAGTAACATCGCACGCCGACTGCATTAAAGCATGGCGCTCTACTTCTGCTTTCTCAGAAATTCGAGTTACACGAACCAAATCGCAACTGTGTGAGTAATGCACAAGCCTGTCGGCCAAACCTGCTACCCGCAAAAGAGCGATTGAAACTGCTGTGCCTCCCAGGTCATCAGGATCGGGCGAATTACCATCGGCCACAATGACCACACGGCCAGAAGGTGGGTTTATTTTTTGGGCAAG
>DATFJO010000314.1:0-3142 GCA_035269145.1 Tangfeifania sp.
AAGCCAGGCGTATTGTCAACTTCTTTGGCTGCAAAAACTTCAGGAACAGCAATTTTTCCCTTAGCTGCTTTCCGGAGTTCGCTCAAACTTTCGGCTTCCCTCAAAAAAATATCGGGTTCGCAATTGGCATTCCACTTCAAAAAATAAGTTCCGGCGTTAGTTTCAATCTTCGAGGCATTGTTGATGCAGCCACCTCCCAAATTGCCGGAATTTTCGATTTTTACCTCTTTCCCAAATTTTTCCGAGAGCGAATTCTCCACTTCTTTCAATACCGTTTTGTTGCCGTTTCCAAATACCATAATTCAATCTTTTCCTGAAAATATAAAAAAATCCCGGCACAAAACCGGGATTTTCCATTCATAAATAGTTATTGATTCAGAAATAATCTTCCGAAAATTTATTCAACAGTAAACGAATAGGTTCCTGCGACAGCTATAATTCCTCCTTCTTCATTTATGCTGATTCCTTCCACCGTTTCGGTTCCCAATTCAACTCCACTCTCTTTAATTACACCACCTTCAGATTCAGGCAGTATTACGTGCGCTGATGAATTGGGAGGAACCGTCAGATTCAACGTAAACACATCCTCATTTTTCTCCCAGTCAACTTTCAGTAAACCATAATTTGTCTCATAATCCGCTTTCACCCAGGTTAAATCATCAACCGGTTGCGGCCGGATGATTACTTCTTTGAAACCGGGTGCATCATCCGAAATATTGATTCCGGCCAGTGTATTCCAAATCCATTCGCCCACACAACCCAGCGCAAAGTGGTTCCTGGAATTCATTCCTTCGGGTGGCTCTGAATCAGAATTCCAAAGCTCCCAAATGGTTGTTGCTCCGTTTTTAACCATGTAACCCCAGCTTGGATAATCAGTTTGATTCATCATTTGATAGGCCAAATCGTGCCGATTGTATTTGGTGAGCATCGGTAAAATATAACCGGTTCCCAAAAATCCGGTAGTCGGGTGAACTTTGCATCCATCACACGGTCAACAAGATTTTGCACTACCTGGTCTTCCAGATTTTCAGGTGTAATTCCGAATGCAAGCGGCAATAAATTAGCAGTTTGTGTAGCCCCCGGATATTGATTTTCTTCTTCGTTCCAGTATTCCCGCTGGTAGGCGTCGGCAATATTCTCAGCCAATTCATTATAAATTTCTGCATCGCCGGGTTTGCCAATAATTTCGGCCATTTTAGCCAACAGACTGGCTGAATAGTAGTAATAAGCAGTACCAATCGGTTTTGAAGGTGTTTCTTTCACAGCAATCCAGTCGCCATATCCGTACCAGCCTTCGCGGCCTTCATCCCACACGTAAATATCGTTTTCGCTTTCACTGCGCATGTATTCCACCCAGGCCTTCATTCCTTCGTAATTCTCTTCGATAATTCGTTCATTACCATAGTAGCGATAAGTTATCCACGGAATAATAACAACTGCATCGCCCCAACCGGGTTTTGACGGACCACCCACCACAATTGGCGGATTCACATCGTACACCCAGCCTTCTTCATCCTGCCCGTCGGTAATGTCGAACATCCATTTTGTCCAGTAGCGGTCGAGGTGCATGTTGAAATTGGCAGTGGGCGCAAATATCTGGGCATCGCCCATCCAGCCAAGCCGTTCATCGCGCTGCGGGCAATCAGTTGGCGCCGGGTAAAAATTGCCCCGTTGTGCCCACCGCACATTTTCATTGATTTGATTGATTAAATCGTTGGAACTTTCAAATTCTCCCACAAATGGCTGATCGGTGTAAATTACTTTTCCCGTCAGGTCATTGATATCCGGTTTATAATTTAGTCCTGAAACCTGCACATACCGAAACCCGTGATAGGTAAATTTTGGCTCCCAAATAATTTCGTTGCCATCGGAAACTATTTTATCAGTTGCTGTTGCCGAGCGCAGATTTTCCTGTGCAACGGTTCCATCATCGTGAAGCAATTCGGCAAACCGGAAAGTGACCGTGTCGCCTTTGGGAGCGTTAATTTTCACTTTTGCCCAGCCTACCATGTTCTGGCCAAGGTCATACACATATTCCCCTTCAACAGGCTCATTTAGAACAACCGGTTTTAAATCGATTTGATAACGCAATGCCGGAGCAGCAGGGCCTGTCAGCATTCCTTCATAATCTGCCGGTTCAACCGGCTTCCACGCCGAATCGTCAAACCCCGGGTTATTCCAGCCCGGTTGTTCGAGGTTGGCATCGTATTTTTCACCGTCGTAAATATCATCATCCCAAATTGGAGAGTCTGACCATTTCCAGGTTTCATCTGTAACAAATGTTTGTGAAGAACCATCTTCAAAATCTACCTGAAGTTGCATTATAAATTTCAATGGACCTTCGCTGTATTTTTGGCCTTCTCCCCAGCCAAGACCACCCGACCACCACATATTTCCGAGCACTGCGCCGGCTGCGTTTTGTCCGTTTTCAAGCAAATCTTTTACATCGTAAACCTGGTATTCCAATCGTTCGGGATAATGGGTCCATCCCGGTGTAAGCAAGTCCTCACCTACTCTTTCGCCATTCAAAAACAAGACATAATTTCCAAGACCGGTTACATAAACACGTGCCTTTTCTATATTTTTGTCATCCACTTCAAAATCATTTCGCATGTAAGCCGACCGCCCGGGATTTTCAGCAGAACGCGCAATCCAATCGGCCTGCCAGTTGCTTTCATTCATCAGTCCTGTTTCCCAGGAGGCAGGTTCGCTCCATTCAGTAGCCTCTCCATTTTGGTCCCAGATTCGTACCCGCCAGAAATATTTCTGAGTGGGCTCTAAATCAAATCCTTCATAACGTACATGCACACTTTGGTCGGAATCCACCTCTCCGGTATCCCAAACATCGCCATTCTCATCTTCGGCATTTTGCAGTGAGCTGGAAACAATAACCTGGTAGGCTGTTTGTTTTGCTCCCCGTCGTTCATCTTCCATTTTCCATTGCAACATTGGATTTGTTCGGTCAATTCCTATCGGATTTTCCTGGAATTCGCATTTAAGCTGGGTAACTACGGCAGGAGATTTGGGTCCCTGGCAGGCCATTAAAAAGACAAGCGTACTTGCCAAAAAAAATCTGGTGATTAGTTTTACTGGTTTCATAATTATACTGTTTGAATTAATTTATTGCTTTTATTGAACCCTT
>DATFJO010000315.1:0-4055 GCA_035269145.1 Tangfeifania sp.
CTCATTTTGTGCAGGTCTTTTCCTTTCAGCAGCGTCTTGCTTTCAAGGTAATTAAAACGCTTCATAAATTTCAGGTTGGTACGTTCCAGTGCAGCTTCCGGATCAACGCCGTACAAACGGGCGGCATTCACCATGGCAAAAAACATGTCGCCAAATTCAGCCTCGATTTTATCTTTATCCACCTGGTCGATTTCGTGGCTCAGTTCGTCCACCTCTTCTTTCACTTTATCCCACACCTGCTCTTTATATTCCCAGTCGAAACCCACGCCGCTGGCCTTTTCCTGGATGCGGTTTGCTTTCACCAGTGCGGGCATGGCAGCCGGAACTCCTTCCAGCACCCGTTTGTTGCCGCCTTTTTCTTTCAGTTTTAACGCTTCCCAGTTTTCTTCCACTTTTTTCGGAGAACCGTCCACATCAACATCGCCAAAAACATGCGGATGGCGATAAATCAGTTTTTTATTGATTCCTTCCAGCACATCCCCCATATCGAAAGCTCCCTTTTCGGAACCGATTTTTGCGTAAAAAACAATGTGAAGCATCAAATCACCCAGCTCTTTTTTTATTTCATTCAAATCGTTTTTTAGAATGGCATCACCCAGTTCATACGTTTCTTCAATGGTCAGTTTCCTAAGCGACTCCAGCGTCTGTTTCATGTCCCACGGGCATTTATCGCGCAGTTCGTCCATTATCTCCAGCAGCTCTTTGAATGCTTCCACTTTTCTTTGCATTGAATTTTTTTTTGATTGATGCCCCGAAATTAATGAATCTCAAAAACAACATACGGAATTTTGAGATTTTGTTGCCCACAATTTAAAATCAATTTATTTTGTAATTTTGGCAGTACAAATTAAAAATTGAATTGATTGGAGCATAAAATTTATTTGGAAGGGATTGACCCGCTGGAGTTTTTCGGGATAAACAATGCAAAAATGAACCTCATCAAAACATTGTTTCCCAAGCTAAAATTAACAGCCCGTGGCAATACACTTCGCATACAGGGAGAAGAAAAAGAGATAAAACTGTTCGAAAAAAAGTTTACCCTCCTTCTCGACCACTATTTCCAGTTTAATGTGTTAACCGAGGAAATTATCATGCAGATAATGGCCACGGGTATTTCGTCGATGGAAGAAGGCAGCGCTGCAGAAAAAGATATCATTGTATTCGGAAACAGCGGCAAACCGGTAAGGGCGCGTACCCCCAACCAGCGGGTACTGGCAGAAGAAAGCCTGAAAAACGACCTGGTTTTTGCCATTGGGCCGGCAGGAACCGGGAAAACTTACACCGCTATTGCACTGGCTGTGCGCGCATTGAAAAACCGGGAAATCAAAAAAATTATACTGAGCCGGCCGGCAGTGGAAGCAGGTGAAAATCTCGGCTTTTTGCCGGGCGATTTAAAAGAGAAAATCGACCCGTATTTGCAACCGCTTTACGATGCGCTTCAGGACATGATTCCGCCCAGGAAGCTGGAAGAATTTTTACGTGACGACGTGATACAGATTGCCCCGCTGGCATTTATGCGCGGACGCACACTGAGCAACGCCTTTGTTATTCTCGATGAAGCACAGAACACCACCGTCAACCAATTGAAAATGTTCCTCACCCGCATGGGACTGAATACAAAATATATTGTTACCGGCGATGTTACACAGATTGACCTTCCACGACGCAGCAATTCAGGACTTTTATTTGCCCTGAAAATCCTGAAAAACATTGAATCGATATCAGTTGTTGAATTCAACAAAAAAGACATTGTGCGCCACCGCCTCGTGCGCGATATTGTGGAGGCATACGACAAACACGCCGAGGAAAAAGAAGAGAAAAGAGTTCCCAGAATTAAAGAATAATGACTTTAATAAAAACCAAAAACGAAAAGTTGATTATCTTTGAAATATGGAAAATTTTATTGACCATATTAACATATCTAACTTTAAATCGATAAGAAATTTAAAGTTAGAAGGATTAACACGAATCAATCTCTTCATAGGGAAACCAAATGTGGGAAAATCAAATATTTTGGAAGCTTTAGGGGTGTTTAGCTTGCCTTATTTAGAATTGAATCCAAACAAAAAATTTTCTTCTTTTATTCGAATTGAAAATCAAAATGAAATCTTTTTCGATGGCATTTTTGAAAATCAAATCATACTAAAAACAAATATTGGTAATTGTATAATTACTAAAAATCCTGATTATAAAAATCCTGAAACAGGAGAAATTGAAAAAACAACCTTTAATTTTTTGCAAGTAGTACTTAATAATTTAGAATCTGAATCATCTATGTTTTTCGATTCTAAACTCGGACTTAATTTAACAGGAGTTAGCGGATTTAAAAAATTACCAAAGGAGAAACGGACAGATAGATTTATCAATATCAATTACTATAACTTTTTTACAGGAGCAAAGTCTAAAAAACAAGATTTAAATTATTTAGTTCCGCCTAATGGATCCAATCTATTTCATATTATTGAAAATATTCCAAGCTTAAAAAATGAAGTTATTGATTTATTTAAAGAATATAACCTAAACCTTCTTTTCGACAGAGCTAATGAAAAATTGAGAATTACTAAACCACCAAAAAACGGCGAGATATTTTCAATTCCATATAATTCAGTAGCAGATACATTACAACGCATAATTTTTTATAAAACTGCCATCGCCTCCAACCAAAATTCAGTTTTGATTTTTGAAGAACCGGAAGCCCATGCGTTTCCTCCATACATAAGTCACATTACGCATGAAATTATCGATTCCAAATCAAATCAATTCATTCTTTCAACACATAGTCCATACGTTTTAAATGATTTTCTTGAAAATGCACGTGATGAACTCTCCATTTTTATGGTAGATTATAAAAATGGTGAAACAGTGGCAAACAAACTGACGAAGGAAGATTTAGATGACATTTACGGTTACGGCATCGATTTATTTACCAATTACGAAACATTCCTGAAATGAAGGTGAATCTTGCCATAATCCCGGAATGTTATGCTGATACAAATCTGGTTGAAACCATTACAAACACGTTCAATGGTTTTAACCACCAGAAAGGCTGTAACAATGTTTCAGGAATTATGCAAAGCAAATTTTCCGGTTCTTTTGCATTAGGCATAATTGATAAAGACAAAAATGAAATAAATTATTTGACTCAATTCGTACAAGTCATACAAAAAGGTGACTTGTTTTTATTCAAACATCCTCAAAAACATCATTACATCATCCAGATTTCTCCGGCAATTGAAAAGTTCATTTTAAAATCAGCAGAAGAAGTAAAGATAAATCCAGCGGAATTTGGAATACCTGATAATATTGAGCTTTTAAAAAAAGTTACAAAAACCAAAACCAGTAAAACTGATCCTATTCTGCGAAAGCTATTTACCGAACTGATAAACAGAAACGCTTCTCAAATCGTTACATTAGCGAATTGGATTTCCTATTTCAAAGAAAACACCTATCATTCGAATATGGATGAAATAAAAAAGATTAATCAAAACGAAAAAACAGAATAAAAATGAGCAATGCATTAACAAAAACTGACTTTCACTTCCCGAAACAAAAAAGTGTTTATCACGGAAAAGTGCGTGATGTTTACAACATCAACGATGATTTACTGGTGATGGTGGTTACCGATCGTATTTCGGCATTCGACGTAGTTTTACCCGAGGGAATTCCCTACAAAGGCCAGGTGCTGAACCAGATTGCCGAAAAATTTCTGGATGCTACTGCCGACATTGTTCCCAACTGGAAAATGGAATCACCCGATCCGAATGTAACAGTGGGCCACATGTGCGAACCGTACAAAGTGGAGATGGTTATCCGCGGTTATTTGACCGGACATGCCTGGCGCGAATACCGCGATGGCAAACGCGAGTTGTGCGGTGTGCCGCTGCCCGAAGGAATGATAGAGAATCAGAAATTTGATGAACCCATTCTTACTCCTACAACAAAGGCCGATGAAGGTCACGATGAAGACATTTCGCGTGACGAGATTATTTCGCAGGGACTGGTTGACAAGGTGGAATATGAAATGCTCGAAGATTACACCCGCAAACTGTTTCAGC
>DATFJO010000316.1:0-2184 GCA_035269145.1 Tangfeifania sp.
AGTACTCCGCTTTAGCGGAGGGAGGTGGTTCCTATATCTTTAAATTCTTTGCTGAATTCAATTCAACCACCCTCCCATAGGGATAAACCATCCGGCCTGCCAATATTTATTTTGTACTCAAAATATTCTACATCGCACAAAGTTTCTCCTCCTAACCAGTTTCCTACGTTCTGGTTAGGAGGAGTACTCCGCTTTAGCGGAGGGAGGTGGTTCTTATATCTTTAAATCATTTTGCTGAATTAATTTCAACCACCCCGCCAGCTAAAGCTGGCCTTCCCCTCCTTGAAAAAGGAGGGGAAACTTCGTGCTGCTATTTCATTTTGTATTCCAAAAATTACCACCTGTTAGGAGGTGATGGGTTTAAAAAATTAAGCTTAAAATTGTAATGTTTTTTTTGTTTAATTCACTGGTTTTTCCTATTTTAGAACAATCAATTTAAACATATAGCTTATTATTTAAACACATTTTAATACCAAAAACAAGCATAAAGCCTGACGCATGGAACACAAAAACCGCATCGATACCTACAATTCAAGTTGAATAATCCCGTACGTAAAATTATTTTTTAGCATAAAAAAGCCACCTGCGCCGTGAGAAGCTTACAGGTGGCCCGTGATAATTAAATAAATGTATAACTATCAAAAAACAAAGTTATGAGTTTAAATGAATCTGAAAAAAGAGATTTTTTAAATCAGTTGGTTACCATCATCGATCAGAACAAAGAGCGGTTAACCGAAAAGGGGTTCGACCCTGCAGTAAAAATCGAACAGTTAAATCAGAAAATTACAGTAGCCCAGGATGCTGAAGCCCGGCAGGCCGATGCCGCAGCCGCAGCCAAAGATGCCACAAAACTGGCACAGGACACGCTTGAAGTGGCCTATGTTGATGGCTCGGCTACGGTAGATTTGATTTCCGGGTTGCTGGGAAAGAACGACAACCTGGTTATAGAAATCAAGAAACTGCGGAAAACAGGCAGAAGTTCAAAACCGAAACCAGCTCCTGTGCAGCCGTAGCATTTAAAAAATCCGCTCCAAAAATGGAGCGGATTTTTTAATGAATCATACCTGCCGAAACTATCTTTCTGTTTTCACTTGCCGGCTCTCCCGAAGGTCCTGCGGACTCCAGTGGAGGATCATTTCGTATAAAGTCAGCTAATAAATAACTTTCAGAATCCGCTTTAAAAACTCAGGAATCATCTTCCGGCACAACAGAATTATAAATATTCCGCAAGGAATTGTAATGATTCCATAGCGAATTACTATAATTCCATACAGAATTGGCTTCCTGAACGATGGAATTTGCTTTCTGAACAATAGAATTATCTTTCTGCCCTGTGGAATGTTTATTCTGCGCTGTGGAATTATCTTTCTGAACTGCCGCAGAACCTTTCTGCGCTATGGAATGGTTGTTCTGCCCTGTGGCAGGAAGTTCATTCCTCACATCACAAAACTACTGAAACACCTGTAAATAAAGGGATACATGAATTTTTACTATATGAGAATCCCGCAACAGGATGGCATCACTCCCGGCGATGCTATCCGTCAAATCCCGCTGGTACAAATTTGCCCCATAAGGCTCCGAAGGAATGCCTGTGGCAGATGCCTGTGGCGCAATTTGCGCCTCAGCCACCGGCTGAAAAAGCAGTTCCTTCCGCGGAATGACCAATCGATTACAAATCGGCGCGAACGGAGGAAATTTCGTGCTTCAATTTTCATTTTATATTCCAAAAAATAATTATTCGCACCTGGTTTCTCCTCCCCGTCCGACTGGAGTCATCCGGGCGGGCTGACCAATTTCTTACCTTTTGGTTAGGAGAGCCTGTCCCGGGAAACCGGGAAGTACCCCGGCTTGCCGGGGGGAGGTGGTTCTTATAACTTCGGCCTTTTACTTATTCCGGCAATGAAATCTTCAACCGGTGATTCCGGTTTTGTTTCCGAAACGAATTCAATGCCGTCAAATTCATACCACGAAAAATCGGCGCAATACCGGTGAAACGCAAATTTTTCAATTCCGGATTCCGCCGGATAAAAGAATTCCCCGCTAATCAGTTTTTTGATTATTTGTTTTTGAACTTCATCCAGCGACAATTTATTGGGATTCGAAAAATCCTGAAAACCAAACGTTTTGTAATACCAATTGTTTTTCAAACTGAGCCTTAAGCGAAGTTTGAAATTTACAATGGTT
>DATFJO010000317.1:0-3348 GCA_035269145.1 Tangfeifania sp.
CCGCGGCGTTCCTCCATATTAGGCACAGTAATGTTTTCCACAATGCACCAAAAATCACCGGCATTTTCATGCATCATTTGCACTTCGAGCGATTTGGGAAACATGCCGTACAAAGCACGGGGTGTGGAAGCATGAACCAAAACCCCGCAGTTTCCGGGTTCTCCGGCAAAACGGTATTCCACATCCAAACGGTAATCCTGAAAAACTGAATCGGTAATCAGATGTCCGGGAGGCGTTCCAAGGCTCACCAGCATTCCGTCGCGAACGATAAACGGATTGATGGCTTCCGGGTTATCATCCATGGCCGGAACATCGACATGCCAGCCGGAAAGATCTTCGCCGTTAAACAAACTTTGAGTTTTAGGCTCATTATTACATGCAAAAAGAATGAATGAAAGAAATAAAATCAAAGATGAATATTTCATAATCGCATAAATTTAATTAGGTATGAAAAATACTATTTCCGAGTTAAAAATGAAAGAAAACAACCCATTGTCTTTTAGTTTTCGACACCCAGTTGTTCAGATGCCCATTTTATATACTGTTCCCAATCGTATTCGGTTACATCGTGGCCGCCGGTTCGTACATGGTAGGCCACCGTATTTTGAATGGGCTGGTTGACTTCCGGCATTTCTTTTGACGGAATTCCTTTTTTATCGTAAAGTTCATAAACTGGTGTAGCGTAATAAGTTGATAGAAACTCACCGCGCGGATCTGCCCACAAATCTTCTTCAGCACTGGCTACATAAACCGGGCGTGGAGCAATCAGCGCCAGTAATTCGTGTTGATCAACCGGCAAAGCTTCTTCATTCTGATTGTAATTTCTGAAATTTTTACAGAACCAGTGCGGAAAACTGTTATTGATACGTGCGACTGTTTCGCCAAATTGTCTTTTTGAAAGTGCGGCTCCACCACATCCTGAATCGTTGGAAATAACCGCTGCAAAACGCTGGTCGGTAGCACCGGCCCACAACGAAGTTTTACCCAGGCGTGAATGCCCGAAAACAACCACTTTATTTTCATCGATATCAGCATCTTCCTCAAAATAATCCATGGCGCGGCTGAGCCCCCAGCTCCAGGCGGCAATCGAGCCCCACTCATCAGCAGCCGGTCTTCGTTGTGCATCTACATAAAAAAACGGGTGAATACCATCTTTAAAATCATTTTTATCGGGATCCACTTCGCCATAATATATTGTTGCCAGCCCAAACCCTGCATCGATAATTTTATCGATGGCCCAGCGGTTTACACGCACACCGCGCGACTGTTCGGTGAGCTGGTTATGTACAATCCCAAACGAAGGATTATCACGCGACCAGGCTTCTGAAATCAACACATTCACATCGTTGGTAATGGTGTGATTTCCGTAAAAATTATACCCCAGAAAAAGCGGGGCTTTTTCTACGTTCTTTGGCAGATACATCAGAATATTAAAATGGAGTGTTTTTCCATCTTTTTCAAAAAGAATATCCACCTGTTTGCGGCTTGCTTTTCCGCCAAGCGCATTACTGCTCTGCTCCATAATATCCCAGGATGAAATTCCCAGTTTGCCTGGCACTTCCCCATAAATATTTTTAGTGAAGAATTCGAGCAATTCCGGCCTTCCTTTTTTTTCCCAGCGGCGTTTGTTACGGATTTTTTTTCCTTTGAACGTGCGCAAAGGATCAGGCAACTCAAATTCGGGTACTTTACTTTCATCGTAGTTAGGCTCAAATTCAACCCTTAATAATTGCCCAAATGAAAACTGGGAGCTTACCAGAAATGCTATTAAGAAAACTAATTTTTTCATCGTAATTCTGTTTCAAATAAAAATGAATCTTTCAAAATATGTTCAAATAATGAGTTGCCGAAAATTAATACTTCTGCAATAAATTCAACAGTTTGCGGTCGAGTTTGTGTCCATGCCAGTCTTCATAGTCCACATCTGTACGTCCGGAATCCATAATGCCGAAATCGCCCCTGAAGTTCCACAATCCATAACCAATTCCGTGTGGTGTGAGCACATCCAGCACATCGCCAAACCACGCCAGAAATACTTCGTGTGGTGTTTCGCGCCAGCATCCGCACTCACCACAGTGAACGCCTACTCCTTTTTCCACAGCGGCAATCCATGGCTTATAGAATTCTTCCAGGTCTTCGCGGCTGAAATGTTTTCCATCAATTTCTCCCGGCCAGACAGGTTCCGGTGCATCATCGGGATTTTCAAAAACCCACGGGGCCCGGTAATGCGAAATATAGTGCGGATAGTAACCACGGCAACTTTGGGCAATATCGAGGTCGAAAATTTCGGGAATCACATCGCTTCCCACATTGTTTCCGTCGGCAATTACGCGGTGGTTGGGATTGTGCGACTGAATGGTTTCCATAGCTTTTTTAGCCACTTTCCGGTACAAATCTCCCGGCACCGGCCCTCTGCGTGAAAACTGGTCGTTCATATCTTCGCGGGTGCAGGGTTCATTCACCAGGTCGAAACTAATTTGATCAGGAGTTTTTGAAGCAAAACGTTTGGCCCACATATCCCAGTGTGCGTAAAAAGCATCCTGTGCTTCATCATTTTGCCACAAATTATAGGGTTCGTGAAAACCGGCATTTACACAAAACCCTGGAGCACGGTGGAGGTTCAAACTCATGTGCAACCCGTATTTATTGGCACGCTCAACCAACGCTTCAATTTCATCAATTTTTTGCTCATCAAAATTCAGCACACCTTCGGGAGTAATATCTTTTGACGGATCGAATTTGACATACCGCGGGTAAGCCATGGGAAGCCGAACAAAGTTGAAGCCCCAGTCGGCCATCCATTTTAAATCGTCGTCGGTAGTCACCGGAAGATTGTCGCGCACCTGAGCATTGAAATAATCGAGCAGATTAAATCCCTTCCAGCGGGGCAGCGGATTATTATTCTGATTGAAAAGATTACCTGCTGAAACATTTGCAGCCAGCCCAACTCCGGCAGCAGCCATACCGGAAGTTTTGATAAAAGTCCTTCGCTTCATTTTACCAGGTTTATTGGTTTGCGTTAAAGATACAATTTGGGAAGGAATGGGCAATGAAGAAATTGAATAAAGGTTAAAGCTCCATAAGTTGATTATTCCGGACTTGGCTGATGCAATTCATTGTTCACCGAAGATGCAGTGATGATATAATCTCCTTCGGTGAGTCTGAGAATACCTGTTTCCCGGCTTTTATAAACTTGCAAATCCAGTATTTCACCCTCCTTCTCCAGAATTATTTGCTTTTCTTCTTTGCCGGGTAAAGCCAGTTGTGCCATACTACCCGGAGGTATTTTTATTTCAAAAATGTATTCACCAGATTTTTTCCGCCTCCAGTTAGATACGATTTCGCCAA
>DATFJO010000318.1:0-5965 GCA_035269145.1 Tangfeifania sp.
GCCTTCGAAAGTTGCTCCGGTTTGCCTACATCCATCCAAATATCGGAATTGTCGAAATAGCCCTGTATTAAGTGATTTTTTGCCAGTTCAAGGTACCAGTCGGTAATTGAAAAACGCTTTTCGCCGGGCAATAATTTAAAAATCTCGGGGCTGATAATGTGAATGCCGCTGAAAGCCATTTGTCTGGCGTTGCCGAAATCGCAGGGAACCGAAACTTTTGTTTCACCGGTTTTTTTGTTGACCCATCCCACCAGTTTTTTTTGTGCATTGAATTTAAAGTAGCGCTGTGTTTCACGGTCCCTCACAACAAGTGTTGCAAGTGCCTTGTTTTCCTTGTGAAATTTAACAACATCGGAAATAGCTAAATCAGTGAGAATATCGGTATTGTAAAGCAGAACGGGTGCATCACCTGTTAGAAGAGGAGCCGCTTTTTTCAAACCGCCGCCGGTTTCCAGCAGTTCATCTGTTTCGTCTGAAACTGTTATTTTTACACCAAAATCATTTTCAGTTAGAAATGATTTCATCAGTTCAGAAAAGTGGTGAATATTCACCACAATTTCGGAAACACCATTACTCTTTAGTTTTTCAATGGCATGTTGCAGCAACGTTTTACCACCGATTTTTACCAGCGCTTTGGGTTT
The DNA here is from genome assembly GCA_035269145.1 of Tangfeifania sp. Taxonomy (GTDB): domain Bacteria; phylum Bacteroidota; class Bacteroidia; order Bacteroidales; family Prolixibacteraceae; genus Tangfeifania. The sequence continues at coordinate 642 of DATFJO010000318.1, forward strand.
GTTAAGGGTTTCCTCTTTTAGCCTGGTTCCAAGCCCGGCAGCAAAAATCATTGCTTTCATAACTTTCAGGTTTAAAGTTGTATTATATCAGAATTAAGCAACCGTTTTGCCACTCGTGGATATTACCGAATCCGGTCTAAACTTCTCACCAGCGCTTCGTCACTTCCAATGGCGCGTATGGCCAGGTAATCGAGAATGACAGCAATCAGCGGAAAGGCCATTGGAATTTTATAGGCCACTTTGGCATCGCTGAAACCGGCGTAGGCAAAATAGAAAAACAAACCAAATAAACCAAGCAGGAGAATGATGGTAAATACCACCAGCCTGATTTGGCGGATGCGTTTTTTGTACATGAAAATGGCGACGAGGTGCAGCAGTACAATCAACCCGATAAAAATCATTACCGGCAGCCCGTTAAAAACAAGGGTTTCGCCCTTAAAAATGCCCTGGGCATTGAAAACATGAAATTCGCCATTCACCACTAACTCTGCAAAATTTAATTTGTAGAGTGAGGCAACCAGCAGTCCGGCTACCAGTAAATATGCCGTTTGAATTCGTTGTATCATACTTTTAAAATTTTCTGCAAAAATAGTGTTTTTCCTTCTCGGCGATCAATCCCCGCATACTTTTTCCACTTCATCGGGATTGAGGTACCACAAATAACCTTCTACCTGTTCAAATCCGGTTTCACGCAGCGTTTGAGCATAATTGGTTATTTGGCGGTTGTATTTGCCGGGAATTTTTTCTCCCCATTTATAATCCACAACAATCGCTTTTTTCCCGGAAATCATAATGCGGTCGGGGCGCAAAGACTTAGATGTTGTCAGCAGCTCACGTTCATTTAAAATTTCGTAACTGCCATCAAACCAATTTTTTATTTCAGGTTTTGAAAGACTTTTTTCAAGTTTCTTACGAATTTTATCAGCTTCCTGTGCAGTGATTTTTCCTTCGTTAACTGCCTTTTCACAGGCGTCTTTCAGATGCTCCGATTTTTCAATTTCAGAGAGTATTTCGTGCACCAGTTTCCCGGTATTTTTTACCGATTTGTTCATTTCACCCGGAATCAGGAAATCTTCGCTGTTCAGCCGCAAACGTATCCTATGGCCAAAATTGTTGAAGGAATAATTTGTTATCCATTCAGAGGACGATTCAGGTTTTTTAAAAGTAAAAGCGGGAATTTCGCCATAACTGAATAGTGTTTTGTCATCATTCCAGCAGCCACTAAAAGAGTTATCACTGAGATTTTCAAGAGCATATTTCAGCAAATGGTTTATGGATTTTCCAGGTTCCTTTGAGTTGTTTTTCTCATCCGGGTTTTCGGCATGTACCATCAGTACTGATTTTGCACGGGTAAAAGCCACATAAACCAGGTTGAGGGTATCGATAAAGCTGTTTACTTTTTCTTCAAAATAATCGTTGCTGAAAATGGTATTGGCCAGCGACGAACCCGCCTTTACCGGGAGCAGCGGAAAGCGGTTGAACGGTTCAACAACCGGTTTGCACCACAGCACGGGCGCCTGGTTTCCTGTCCAGGAGGTATCCCAGTTAAAATTGGGCAGCAACACTGCTTCAAATTCCAATCCTTTTGATTTGTGCACGGTAAGCAATCGAATGGCATCCACATCCTCGTTTACGTTTACCGAAGTTTTATAGCCTTTTTCGTTCCACCAGTGCAAGAGGTTCGACAGGTCGTTTGAGACCGAGGTTTTTACTTCTGCCGTCTGGTCGATGAGTGTTTGTAGAAACGGAAGCTCAGATTGAATTTGAAAAAGGTTGAAAAGTGAACAAATCTCCATAATTGACTCATCGAGTGAAGCAAGCAAGACCTTTTTCTGGATTTGACTGATTTTTTCATTCAGCTCGCTTTCAAAAAACGTCTCAAAATTATTATCCAGCGGCCATGAATTTTCCTGCTCTGCTTTAGAAGAAATTTTTTGTTTTTCAATAGCATTCAGTTCCGGTTTTAGCCACGCGAGCCAAAGATTCAAAAGCGCGGCTTTTATAATTTGATTGTGAGGATCAATCAGGTGTTCTAACACGAAAATTACAAAATTGACGCCTTTTGAAGCATGCAAAAAAAGCGACTCATTTGAAATAACCGAAAGGTTGTAATTTTTATTTTCCTCTTTTTTTGAAGCTTCGAGGAATGTTTCGATGATTTTTGTGCCTTCCCTGTTTTTGCGGATAAGAATGGCTGTTTCTCCGGCTTTCAGTCCTTTGTCCTGAAGACGTTTCACTTGTTTAACCAGCAACTCTGCCGACAGGTACTCAAAATCATTTTTGTCAATAAAATTGATTTCTGCCAACCCTGATTTAAGATTATCAGTTTTTCCGGGTTCCTGCATAAAATTTTCATAAATGGCTGAAAATTTATGCCTGAACGATTCATTTTCAATCTTTTCCAGTAGAAAATTTTCGAAAGTTTGTTTAAGGGATCCAATGGCAGCATTGTTAAAATCGATGATATTTTCCCGGCTTCGCCAGTTTTTGCCAAGAGTTTTTTCTTCGGGCTGAAAGAATGGGAAATCACTGTTTACCTGCTCAGCCAGGATGTTCCAATCGCTGTTTCGCCAGCGGTAAATCGACTGTTTTACATCGCCCACCAGCAGGTTGGCATTGCCTTCGGCCAGCGAATTGGCCACCAGCGGCTTAAAATTCTTCCACTGAAGCGATGAAGTATCCTGAAACTCATCGAGCATAAAATAGCTGAAGCGGTTCCCGATTTTTTCATATACAAACGGCGAATCGCTGTCGCCAATAATTTTGCTCAGCAGCAGGTTGGAATCAGAAAGCTGCAACACTCCTTTTTCCTGCAAAACTTCCCTTATTTCTTCTTTCAGGTCGGTCAGAATGCCAAGCATACGGAGTTGTTTGCTCACTTCTTTTGCTGAAAGGTATTCCGGTTCGTTATCGTCTTTAAATGCAATAATTTCTTTCAGAATTGGTTGAAGCCTGGTTTCTGTTAATTGCCTGATTTCTTCTTTTTTAGGGCTGGTTTTGGCATACCATTTTTCAACCTCTTCGGCACATGCCGCCACAGTGTTGGTAAAATTGGGTTGCTGACCGTTGGCCAGTTTAACAAAAAACCCTCCGATTCCGCGGCCTTTCCCCGAAAAATCATCTGGTTCAAGGCCCGCAGCTTCCATTTGGGTTACTCCTTCCTGTGCTTTTCTTTTGAGGGTAGCTTCGTACTGAGCGATAATCGCATTAAGCTTTTTTCTGAATTCCAGCAAATTTTCGCGGGTATAAACTGATTGTTCTCCTTCCGGGAAAAATAATTGAAATTTCTCTTTGAAAAGTTCTTTTCCCAGTGATTTGATATCGTCTTCAATCCGCTGGCTCCGGTTTTCAGTAATTTTTTCCTCACTGAATTCCACCAGCCATTTACGGAGTTGTTTATCGTTATCTACTTTGCTCAGTAACCTGTCTACTGCTTCTTCAAGTAGAAAATCGTCGTCGAGTTCGAGCGTAAATTGCGGCGAAATGCCCATTTCCCGGTTGAATGCTTTGATGATGCGCTGTGTGAAAGAGTCGATGGTGCTGATTGAAAACCGGTTATAATCGTGCAGGATGTTTTTCAGTACTTGCTTTGACTGCTTCCGAATGATTGTTTCTGATAAACCGGTTTCATTTTGGAGCAACAAAATATAATCCGATGATTCTTCATGGGCCAGTTTATTCAATTGCCCAAGCACGCGGCTTTTCATTTCGTTGGTGGCTTTGTTGGTAAATGTTACCGCAAGAATATGCCGATAGCTGAATGGATTTTTCAGCAGCAATTTAAGGTATTCTGCCACAAGCTGAAATGTTTTTCCTGAACCCGCCGATGCTTTGTATATTTTGAGCATGTTTTATTGAAACTTTTTAAAAATTGACAATTAATCGCCAGTTAAGGAAAATTTCTATATATCTTATCCCGGGGTGCAAATGCAGCAAATAATATTGTATTATCCTCGTAATAAAATCCAATCCGGTATTTACCTTTGCGGTAGCGGAATGCAGTTGGATGTCCGGTCATTTTTTTTATGTTAGGGATTTCATTCAAGTTATTTGCATCTTCGAAAAGCTGGATACAATCGAGAATTATTTTTGCGAGATTTTTGTCCCTTGTTTTTGCAAGCTCCTTTTCAAAACCATCAAGATATTCGGTATTCATTTATTATAATCCTGTTGGTTCTCATTTAAAATATTGTTTAGCGTATCCAACACTTTCTTTTTGTCGGTTTTGTGTGTTTTTCGGTTAATTTCCATTGCTTTCAGAAGTTGCTCATCTTGCATTTCTTCAAAAGTTTTGGCGCTGACACCTAACCTTTTTGCCAATTCAAGAAAAAAGTTAAGTTCGTCCCTGTCTTTTGGCTTTATGATTATTGTTTCCATTTTTTTCTTCAAATTTATTAAAACGGTTGTTAAAATCAAAGAAGGTGAGATTGATTGCCAGCCATTAATGTATAACTATGGTAGTGATATTGATTACACAAAAATTCATGGATGGGAGCCTTTAATCATATTCACCCGGGTTTCGATTTTAAATTTATCTGAAATTTTGTATTCCATAAAAAGCGTGGAGCCGCGAAAATCAAAATTGCCGGTGTTTTGATTGGGGAACGGCGCAGAAAAAATTGAGTTGCCACCAAAACTGTAACCTCCCACTCTGAATTTATCGTTGAGTTGATAACTGCCCTGGCTGAATATTGTTCCGTTTCTTAAAAACGGCGCAGGTGAAATTCCAAAATATCCCGGGTAAAAATTATTTAAATGCCAGTTGTCAAACGAGTAGTCAGTCAATCCCGGGCTTTGGTATTGAGACAAGGCGTCGTCAAAGTTGAGTTTAGGCATATTTACCGGTTGCATTAATTCACCCAGCGGCAAAATCCCGACAGGAAACTGACGGTAAAGTATATCGGGTTCAGCGTACAACTCTGTGGAATCCTGTTCCGGGAGTACAGGCATTAGCGGTTCCTGGGCAGTTGTTCCAAGTATAATAATCATGCAAAATATTGTGAATACTAATTTCAATGCAATTCCTTTCTCATTTTTAAATTTCTTTCAAAATTATAAAAATAAAGAAGAATTTTAAAGGGTTATTTACGGATGTGGTTTTTAAACAAAAAGTTGCATTAAGCACTCATCCGTTGGGAATTATAAATTTTTAGCTTAATACCCATCTTACCGCGGCTTCCTGCGTGTAAAACGATTCAATTTCAAACTCCACATTTTCAAGCTGAAGCAAATGTGTAAAAACGGTTTGATCGGGTGTAACCATGATTGCAGCAATTTTTGAACGGGTAAAAACCCAGTCGTGTTTTTTGTAAAAATTGGCAATG
>DATFJO010000319.1:0-2240 GCA_035269145.1 Tangfeifania sp.
CCAAAAAGTTTCATTGAAAGTACCTGCATCCAGATAAAAAGCGGTGGTTTTTCCCAGAAAGGCTGAAAATTGATTTGGACGGTCAGGTAGTCGCCGGTTACAATCATTTCGCGGGCAGCTTCGGCAAAATTGATTTCATCCCAGTCGAATAAATGCACGCCTCCCAAAAAGGGGATAAAAAGAAACGCTGCAGCCACTGAAATGAACAACTGTATTTTGAGGGGATTCGTTTGGTTAATTTTTTCAATCATGCCCGTTGTGTTGATTTTGACAAAACTGAACTGTCGAGCCACTCTTTGTTCCAGCTTTTCATCCACAAATAGGTGAAAAACATTATGAGAACAGCAATTGCAGAACCTGCGGTTATATCGATTAAAAAATGCTGTGAAATGTAAACCCGCGAGTAAGCTACAACTATCGCCAGCAACAACATTGAGAGTTTTAAAGGTTTACTTTTCAGAATAAGTGCCAAAAAGAAAAATACACTGAATGCAGTGGCAGTGTGTCCTGACGGGAAACTTTGCAGGCTGTGTAGCTTTACTCCTTCAATCAGATGTAGTTGTGCGCTTTCGTAAAGTTCAAAATATTTCGATGGCCGGTACATATCGTCGAGCAATACTTTTTTGAAAAGATTGACAATGCCGGCTGTAACAAGGCTGCCAATTAAAAAAGCAATGGCATACCTGAACCGCACAAACAGAAGAACTACTCCAACAATGGCAATCATAACTCCATCGCCGAGCCAGGTAGCATAACGGAAAAACTGATCGAAAAACAGTGAGTTGACATTGTTCGAAATTAAATGGAGTTCTGCTTTGTTATGGGTGAGAATTAACCCCGTAAATACCACCAGTGTCAATAACCAGGGAAGCAGAAAATATTTATTCTCTTTCAGTGTTTCTTTCATTTATGAACTGTTTGTTTTTTCGGCTCAAAAATCAGCAAAAAAACCGGAATCAGCAATTTTTTTCATTCATCAAGTTTGTAAATGCGTTCCATAAGTTGCCACTTTTCATCAGCGCTGGCATCGGCCGAAGTTTTTTGAAATTGGGAAACGTATGCTTCCCACTCTTCCTGACGTGGTTTTTGCGCCAGCTCTTTCATCGCTTTGTCATGGTTAAAATCCGGAACAGTATCCATAATCATAAAAAGCTGGTTGCCGAGAATGTAGATTTCCATATCCAGAATTCCCACTTCGCGCATTCCCTGTGAAATTTCGGGCCACGTAGCACCCGGCGCATGTACTTTTTTGTATTCTTCAATCAGTTGAGAATCGTCCTCCAGTTTCAGAGCTTTACAATACCTTTTATAATTTTTCATAGTTTATTTGCTTAGTATTTAATTTTGATTTTTAATGTACCTTCAATTTTTTCTTCTGATGGAAAAACAACATATCCGCCGCCGCTTCCCGAGGTAATAGCTCCGGAATAGTTTGGGAAATAGTTTTCTTCCATTTCGTTCATCACCCAATCGGGAACGGTTTGCGGAAGTATTTCCCGCCAGCTTAAAAATGTCTCTTTCATGGCTGCGCCAAGCTGATTGACATCCTTTTTCAGAATGGCATTGTAACACGCTTTCCCCGATTTTCCCAATCGTTTGATGAGTTTAGGTTCGAGGTTCTTTTTCTGAATGGGATTGTATCCTTCCGGGCGGGGTGTTAACGGAGCAAAGTTCAGTACTTCCGACAGCCACTCGCAGGTTTCGCGGTCGGTGGTATTTTCGATGTGAGACGGCCAGAAACTACCGTCATAGTCGAGTCTCGAAATACCCGGAACAAGCAATCCAATCTGGTCCTGCGAGCCTGAAATATATTCCGAACCAGGAGGGTTTTCAGCGCCGAAAAGCAGTTTTGCATTGCGTAGTTGGTCGCCATCGGGAAGTTGATCGGCCCACAATTCGATACCCACTTTTCGTGAGCTGGTGGCCATGCCCGAGCGGTCGTTAAAATTTATGGTAGGCCAAATCTGGGCCACCACTACCGAACCCGCATGCTTTTCAGAAACCCAGGGCTGATCCATCCAGCCGCCAGCCAGGCAAACCCGGTACGGAAACTTCAGTTCCTTTTTTGAACCGGAACTTGAGCGGGCCGGCAGACCTTCCTCGGGAATGCGCTCCAAAACAACAAGTTCGACCCCGTTTTCTTCGCATAACCGCTTTTTATCGGGCGTGTAGCCATCAGAATTCACCACAAAAATATCGGGCCTGAGTTCTTTCATATCCGGCTCGAAATCAAGCATCCC
>DATFJO010000320.1:0-15774 GCA_035269145.1 Tangfeifania sp.
TTTATCGGGATACTCAAATTCAGGCTCTAAAAATGTCGATTCTGTTTTTACCCTCATTTACAACCAGCAATACCAGGAGGCCGACGCTTTTCTGAAAACTTCAGCAAGCGAATTTGACTCATTTTATACCGATATTTTAAAACTGGACCTCTATTGGTGGAAGCATATTACAACCCGATCACCGGAAGATTCGCGGCAACTGAACCAGTTGCTTAAAAATTTTAGCAATTCAGAATACAACAACCTGGATTATCGGCTGAAAGAGTTAATTACATTGTCATACCGGGTACGTTTCGAATTTAAACGATTCAATATACCCGGCGCAATTATACTCCGCTCAAAAATCAAGCAGTTGCTTGCTGAACTGAACCGGGAAAAACTTCCTTTTTCTGAGAACAGGCTGAAATTATTTGATCTTTACAACGAGTTGTTTTTATATTTCAACAATATTATCAATCCTTTTTTTATTGCGAACAAGCGTATTGAGCGCGAAAATGCCCTGGTTAACATCGAAAAATTTACCCGCGACGATGATTTGGTTGTGGCAACACTCGCCCGCTATTTTTTGGGAAGAATTTATATGAGCATAGAAAACGACACGGCAGCAGCACGTAAATATTTTTATCTTCTTACCAATCAATTTCCGGGAAACATTCATTTTGCTGAATATTTCGAAACCTGTAACCGGAAAACCTAATCCCAAAGCTGAAGATGTGTGGATACTTTCCGGAAACTATTTTTATGGCACACCGGGCATGTAGCATTTTTCAAACGGTGGATATTGGTAAGCTTTAAACGTGATTTACATTTGCTACAGCGGAATTCACTTTTATGAATGACCATTTTTTCATTAAAAACCGTCACTTCGGTTTTATTGTAAAGAATTTTGCAGCGCGGGCATTTATATACCTGGAAACCCGCTTTCACAAACAAATCATCGTTTTGCCGGGCCAATTGTTTCAATACGTTGTGAGTTTTGTAATGAAAAATTTTCACCCTGAGTCTCAGGTAATCAGTAAGTGGTTGTGAGCGGATTAAAAATCCATGTCCCTGGTTAAACTGATCTTCGTAACCACAAAGGCCGCACCGGTATGTATAAGTATGCCCCATAACGTATTGAATGATTTACAATTTACTAAAAATGGCTGATTTATATTGCTTTGCAGCCAAATAAAAATGAACATTTATTTAACCTTTCAGCAACATCTGGTTTATATTCGGTAATTCAATGAAAGAAAAGAATTTACAGACAATGAAACAATTTCGCCTGTAAAATGTATTTAAGATAGTTTAACTTTAAATTATTGAACGATGAAAGGAATTATTTTTATTCTTCTAATTACTTTTTCAGTTGTGTCGTCTTCGCAAAACGGTAACGGATTGGAGCCCGGAGATAAAGTGCCCGGTTTTCAGGCAACTTCTGCCGACGGTACTACCTGGAATTTTGAAAATCATGTAGGCGATAAATACATTGTACTTTATTTTTATCCGGCTGCCATGACCGGTGGTTGCACAGCACAGGCCTGTTCCTACCGCGACCTGAGCAGCGATTTGGAATCGGAAGATGCGATGGTAGTTGGTGTTAGCGGCGACAATGTGGAAGGACTTCAGGTTTTCAAAAAGGCGCACAATCTAAACTTCACTTTACTTTCTGATGAATCAGGAGAAATTGCCTCACTTTTTGGCGTGCCAACCCGTGAAGGCGGAACCATCACCCGCGAAGTTGACGGAAAAGAAATAGAACTGGAAAGGGGAACCACTGCCAACCGCTGGACATTTATTATTGATAAAAAAGGAAAAGTCGTTTATAAAAACGACGATGTAGATGCATCGAAAGATACGGAAGAGGTACTGAGCTTTTTAAAAGATAAATAGTGAATTCAAAATTGGAATTAAATCAAAAAACTAAGGACGATGAAAACATTAAAATTTTTTATTCTTACCCTTTTGATTACTCTCGGAAATTTGGAATCAAATGGTCAAGCCACTATCAGCCGTGACACAGATGTGAAGTTTTATCTTATTAATCCTGAAAGCCGTGATACACTTTTTTTTATTACTGCAACATTAGATGAAGTAATGATTTCTTCAAGCGGCAATTATCTTCGAAAAGTATCCTTTGAATTAGACAAAAATCATCCTTTAATGAATTTTAGCGGACCAGTCAAAAGAATCGAAGTTTCAATGTACGCAGACATTGACAATGATGGAGATGAAGACAAAGTTACCGACACATTGGCTATATTAACAAGAAGTGGGAAATTAAAATTTGTTTTTCACTCAAACGGCGCGGGAAACGCACTTCCAAATGGGTGGTAGCGTTTTACGGTTTTTTTATTCGCCAAGCATTTCCCCCGGTAATTCTTTGGTTGCTTTTGCTCCTAAATCTTTCAACTTTTGAGTAGACCGAACAAGGTTTCCACGTCCTTCTGTCAGCTTGTTCATAGCATCTTTGTAGGTATTTTGGGTAGTCTGCAAATTGTTGCCAATTTTTTCCATGTCGATAACAAATCCAACAAATTTGTCGTACAGTGCTCCACCCTGTTTGGCAATTTCCAGTGCGTTTCGCGTCTGGTTTTCCTGTTGCCAGATGGAAGCAATGGTTCGCAGTGTAGCCAGCAAAGTTGACGGGCTTACAATCACCACTTTCTGATCCCATGCATAAGAGAAAAGTTCCTGATCTTCCTGAATAGCGAGGCTGAATGAGGATTCAATGGGCAGAAACAGCAACACGAAATCGGGGGAGTTCAGTTTTTTTGCCGTTTGATAGTGCTTTTCGCTTAACCCTTTGATATGTGTTTTTAAACTAAAAAGATGTTCTTTTACGTGCCGTGCCCGGTCCTCATCGGCAACTGCATTCACAGCCCGCTCATAGGCAATCAATGAAACTTTTGAATCGATAATAATGTGCTTGTTATCAGGCAGGTTTATTACTACATCGGGTTGAATTCGCCTGCCATCGTCGGTTGAATCACTGAATTGTTTCTGGTAACCGTTTTCGCCTTCATTCAGTCCTGAACGCTCAAGAATACGTTCCAGAACCACCTCACCCCAGTTACCCTGTTTCTTCACATCGCCCTTCAAAGCTTTGGTCAGATTGCCGGCTTCCTCGCTGATGCGCGCATTCAGCTCATACAGTTTTTTAAGTTCGGCCCGCAAATCGGTCTGGTCTTTTAAACCTTTCTGGTAGGTATCGTCCACTTTCTTTTCAAAAAGCTGCAGTTTTTCTTTGAGTGGATTCAGTACCTCGCCAATATTTTTCTGGTTGGCAGCAGTAAATTCCTTGCTGTTTTCTTTCAGTATTTTACCGGCAATATTTTCAAATTCGGTGGTAAATTTTTTCTGAATCTCTTCCAGTTCGGCTTTTTGTGTTTCCAGTTTTTCGCGCAGGTTCAGGTATTCGGTTTTGGCTTTTTCAAGCCGGCCCACCAAATGGGTATTTTCTTCGCGAACTTTGTTTAGTTCAGCTTTCCATTCTCCGGCTTCGGTTTTTTGGGTGTTGTGCCTTTCTTCCCACAGGAAACGCTGTTTTTCAGCCTCGTTTTTCTGTGCCTCCAGCAACCTTTCATTTTCCAAAAACTCATCTTTCAGTTCCTGAATTCTTTTCTGATTTTTAAAACTAAAATAAAAGAAAGCAGCCAGGCCTCCTGCAATCAAACCGATTAAAAGGAATAAAATATCCATTTCCATTTGGAAAATTTTGTAAGATTTTAAACGGCAATTTAACTAAAACCTGCCATTCTTCAGGCATCTGCCGGTGCAGAAAAACTACCACTTATAAACAATGGAGTTTATATTCATTCCCGCCCCCACCGAACAGAAAACCACATTATCGCCGGGATTGATATCCTGGTTTTCCATTTTTCCTTTAAGCACCATATCCAGCAAAGTTGGAACTGTTGCCGTAGATGAGTTTCCCAGTTTGCGAATGTTCATAGGCATAATTCCATCCGGGATATCTTTTTCGCCATAAAGTCTGAACACGCCACTTAAAATGGCTTCGTCCATCTTTTCATTGGCCTGGTGAATAAATATCTTTTTAACATCTTTCAAGTCAAGTCCTGCATTTTCGAGGCTCTCTTTAACCACCCCGGGAACCGTTTTAATGGCATAAATATATAATTTATGACCTGCCATTTTCACCCAAAGCTCGTTGCCTGTCAATTCCGGGTTGTTCGATTTGCCGAGGGTTAGCAGATTGGCATATGTTACCGAATCGGAACGGCTTGAATGTGCCAAAATGCCAATGGGCTCTTCACTTTCAACGGCTTCCACAATTGTAGCTCCTGCTCCGTCGGCGTAAATCATTGAGTCACGGTCGTGCGGGTCGGAAATTCGCGACAACACATCGGCCCCCACAACAACTCCTCGTTTCAGAAAACCACTTTTAATATAGGCATCAGCAACAATCATTGCCTGCGTCCAGCCGGGGCATCCCGAAATTACATCATGACAAATATTTGCCGGGTTTTTAATGTGCAGTTTCATTTTTACTTTATTCGCCAGGCCCGGAAGGATATCGGTACGCACATTTCCTTCGTGGATGTCGCCAAAATTGTGGGCTACAATAATAAATTCAAGGCTCTCTTTATCGATACCGGCCGTTTTGCAAGCCTCTTTAACCGCCATCGCCGCAATATCGGAAGTCACCTGATCTTCGGCCACGTAACGCCGCTCCTCAATATTTGTTATCTCATGAAACTTTTGAATAATTTCTTCATTCGTTTTGTCAAAAGCCTTTTTTGTGGATGGATCATAAAACGTATAATCCAGAAAATGACTGTTTTTTATTTGTTTCGGCGGAAGATAACTTCCGGTTCCTATAATTCGTGTATAAATATCCTTTGCCATAATTTCCAACTTCTCAACTAATCACAATTACTGAAATCTTTTTAATTCAAACTGTTCGCCGTCAAATTCGCCATAAGAAAAGCTTGTAATCCAGTCGCCCAGCAATATAAAACGGGCTCCTTTTTTCAATTCCTCACTGGCCATCTGATGACGGTGCCCAAATATAAAATAATCTACCCACTCCTTCTCTAAAAAGTTTTGCGCAAATTTATACATACTTTCATTCTTAACCTTAAATTCTTCTTTCTGATCGATTTTGGACAGGCGGCTCGACTCTGACCAGCGATGTGCCAGATTAAATGCAAAATTGGGATGAAGCCTTGTAAAAAACCATTGCAACTTCCGGTTCATAAAAATCTTTTTCAGAAAAAGGTACCCTTTATCATTTGGATCGAGGCCATCACCATGGGCCAGAAAAAACTTTTTGCCTTTAATTGCGGTTGCCATTCCTTCGTGGTGAACGGTGAGCCCGATCTCTTCGGGCAGATAATCGAACGCCCATAAATCGTGGTTTCCTGTAAAAAAATGAACCGGAATTCCGCGATCGGTAATATCGGCAAGCCGGCCAAGCACACGTGTAAAACCTCGCGGCACCACCTTTTTATATTCATACCAGAAATCAAAAATGTCACCCATCAGATAGAGAGCTTCCGCATCGTCACCGATAAAATCAAGCCACTTTACAAAAAGCCGCTCGCGCTCACGGTTGTTATGTTTCAGGGCCGGTGCCCCAAGGTGTACATCGGAAACAAAGTATATTTTTCCTTTTTCTGTCAAATGATCTTCTTAAATTATTTTGAAGTATCCGGTTTTAATTTAACAATTTTGAAAGTGCATTGTCGAGTGCCGGCCCTTTCAAATTTTTCGCAATAATTTCTCCTTCTTCATTCAGAAGGTAATTAAACGGAACCGACTGAACATTATAAGCTCGCGCTGCCAGTGTGCTTCCTTCCATGTCGCCTACATTTATCCAGGCGAGTTGATCCTGATCAATGGCATCCACCCATTCAATGCGGTTGTCATCTACACTTACCTGGTATATTTCAAATCCTTTGTTGTGGTATTTACTGTAGGCTTCAACAAGGGCCTGGTTAAAAATGCGCGAATTGCGGTCGAGCGCCGACCAAAACTGCAGCAATACCACTTCTCCTCTCAACGATGAGAGCGCAACCTCTTCGCCTTCGGGCGTGGGGAGCACAATATCGGGGCTGTTTTCTCCCTGCTCCTGGATCAGTTGTCTGACTTGTGCGCTTTGCTCTTCTTTCATTAGCTGTATGGTATTCTGATACAATGCTTTTACATGAGGCGATTCAGGATAAAAGGAATTGAGGGCGGAAGCCGCTACGCGCATGGTCTGTAAATCGTTTATGACATAGGTTTGCGGATCGAATTTCTGATAGAGCGCCAGCACGCTGGCCATCGAAAAAGGATTGTTCATTACAAATTCTTTCGAGAATTCACGTTGTGTTTCCTTTATCTGCTCTGCTTCCTGGTTCCACTGCTCCTTCATTTGCGCATAATCTGAATTTCCACGGTACAGATTATGCAGTGCCCGTAACGAATCAAGTTTGTGCTGTGTATCATTAAGTTGATCGGTAAGTTCTTTTACCAGCAAAGAACCCAACGAGCCTTCAACCCGATAATCGCGTTCAAAATTAACCGCATCGGCATTTACCTCGATGTGGTCAAGCGAATCAATCAGGAGAGTAATAAATTTACTGTCGGAAAGTTTTAAAAGATAGTATGCAGGATTATCGGTAACTCCCTTAAATTCAAAGTTTCCATCATCTTCAATTTTCATGGAGTCTAATAGTTTCGTGGAGGAAACCAACAATTTTTCAAAATAAACGGTTTGTCCTTCGGCATGCGAAACATTACCGCTTACCGTAAACTGATTTTCCTTTTTACTGCATCCCGCAACAATCAATCCTGCAAAAAGTCCTGTAATTAATAACCTGCTGATTTTCATACCTGCTTATCTATTAAAGGCCGTAAAATTAACAAATTCCGATGTTTCAAAAATAACAATCGACGAAAATAACATATTTTAAAGATTTTGGGGGAAAGTTTTTTTTCACAGCTTTGTGGGCGGATTATTCATCAAAAAGCTTTATGTTAGTTGAACAGCAAAATTAAAAGAGTGAAAGTTTACCGCGACATAAACAATTTCAAAGCCAAAAACCCAGTGGTAACAATCGGCACTTTCGATGGCGTTCATCTTGGCCATCAGAAAGTTATAGAACGGCTAAAAGCCTATGCCCAAAAATATAACGGCGAATCGGTGATTTTTACCTTTTACCCGCACCCACGTTTGGTCACAGCTCCTAACGAAGGCAATCTCAGGTTGCTGACAACTCTTGAAGAAAAAACAGCACTTTTTGAAAAAACCGGCATCGACCACCTGGTTATTTTTCCGTTTACCAAATCATTCTCCGAACTCAGCTACAAAGAGTTTGTAAAAAATATTCTGGTTGAAAAAATTAATACCCGTTGCCTTGTAGTGGGCTACGACCACCGGTTTGGCAAAAACCGTGAAGGTGGATTTGAATACCTGAAAGAGTGTGCCAAAAAACATGCGTTTGACATTGAAAAACTGGATGCACTCCTGATGGACGAATCGAATATCAGTTCAACGAAAATACGCGAATCGCTGGAAAATGGAAATATAGCGCGTGCCAACCGCTACCTGGGTTACCGGTTTACGCTGCATGGCACCGTGGTTGAGGGTGAACGGGTTGGACGGAAAATAGGATTTCCGACAGCAAACATTGAAGCATCAGACGTTCACAAACTCATACCTGGCTATGGTGTTTACGCCGTGGAAATTAAGCTTTCAGGTAAAAATTACCGGGGAATGCTGAACATCGGTACCCGGCCTACTTTTAACAACAACGCCGACAACCGCAGCATAGAAGTACACATTTTCGATTTCTCAGGCGACATCTATAACAAGGAAATTACGTTGATATTTGCAGGGAAAATAAGGGCCGAAAAGAAATTCAGCGGGCCCGAAGCACTGGTTGAACAACTTAAAAAAGATAAAGAAGCTGCACAAAAAATTCTTGAACCTTAATGTCATTCCATTACCTGAATTGAATGTAAAAGATATGAATCTCCAGACTGACTGACTTTTACTAATTTTTTATCAGGGAACACGAAATTGGCAGATGGTCGGAATTCCGGTAATCGTAGGTTTGAAAATTCCAGGATTCAAAACCGTTACTGTGAAAAATGAAATCGATACGGAACGAAGGTAATTTCCCCACATAAGTGCGCCCTACCCCGCTGCCTGAGCGGATAAATGCATCGTTCAGTCCCTTTCGCATTTGCTGGTAGGAGTATGAAGCGGGAGTATCGTTAAAATCGCCGCAAACAATCACATGGTAGGGAGAGTCATCAATGTATTCACGGATTTTATCTACCTGGCTGGCACGCTGCTGAAACCCGCGTTTAAACCGGGAACCCATTTCACGCATGTCACTCAAATCATCCTCATTATCAACCCCGGCATCTATAAACGAATAGTTTTGAAGATCGAACTGGTAAGACTGCAGGTGAATGTTGAAAATCCGCACCGTGTCGGAATCGATTAACACATCGGTGTAAATGGAAATATTACGGGAACCGTTGAACCGGATTTCACCCATATTGACAATCGGATAGCGGGTAAGTGTAACCGAGCCAAATGTAGTACTTGAGCGTGCAAACTGATAATGGTTGATGAAATCAAATTCCTCAACAGTTTTGCCCAGGTTAAAAATATCGTTTTTCCGGAGCCGCACTTCCTGCAAACAAATAATATCAGCCTGCTGTTCTTTTAAAAATTCCTTGATCTCGTCGGCAACTTCCTTTTGCGACTTATTGCCATCGCCGTAGAAATGCTTTACATTGTACGAAAGAACTTTGACATCGGCATTGTCGATTGTTTTTCCTTTTATTTGCACATAACGCACTAAAAAACCCCAACCCAGCAAAATAGCAACCAGCGAAAACCAAAGGTACCGGGGGTTTAAGATTAACCACAGAATTATAAAAAACAAATTAGCGCCGAGCAAAACCGGATAAGCCAGGCCGAAAAATGAGGGAATCCACCATTTCCCGGGTGAAATAATAACTGAAAGATAAGCCATAACCAAGGTTAAAATGGCTGCCAAATTCAGTCCCAGTAAAATGTATTTGAGTAATTTTCTCAACTTCGCAAAATATTTATCCTCATTTTTACTTCACACAAAATTGACAAACAAATTTTATTTTTTGCAGAATTAATGCAAAAACATTTTCACAAAAACTACTTCCGGCATCTCAGCATTCTTTCTTTTCCGTGTAAATCTTTTTTTAGCACCACATCCCTGAAATTGAAATCACTCATTAGTTTTTCGGTTTCACGGCCCAAATTTTCATTAATTTCAAAATACAATTCACCGTTTTTTTCCAGGTAAGATTGTGCAAATTCCCCAATTTCCCGATAAAAAATAAGCGGATCATTGTTACTCACAAATAAAGCTTCGCCAGGCTCATAATCCAGCACATTCGCAAACATGGCCTCTTTCTCCAGTTCGCGAACATACGGCGGATTACTGACAATAATATCGTAATTATCCCATTCATATTTTCCCCAGTTCAAAATATCAGCGTTTATAAAGCACACATCCAATTGGTTGAGTCGTACATTCTCTCCCGCAATTTCGAGTGCTTTAGCAGAAAAATCGACTGCTGAAATCCTGGAATTTTTCATTTCATTTTTCAGCGCCAACGCAATGCAACCGCTGCCGGTTCCTATATCAAGAATTGAAGGAGACCCGTGATTTGTAGAATCAATTATCCACTGCACCAGTTCTTCGGTTTCGGGGCGTGGGATGAGTACTCCCGGCGCTACTTTCAATTTCAGTCCCAAAAATTCGGTTTCACTTAAAATGTACTGAACCGGTTCATGTTTTTTCAGTCGTTCCACTATTTTTTCAATTTCTTTAATTGAACCAGGATCGAGCTCCTCACTCCGCCGAAGAATTTGTTCGGTGTAATTCATTCCGCAAACATGTTCGAAAATAAGCCGGATAAAACCACGTATCTCGCTAACCGGGTAAAATCCGCTTAATTCTTTTTCGATGTATTGAATAGTCGGCTCCATTGTGTTACTTTTGGCACAGCAAAGATACTTTTTCCGGCGGATATGGAGGTAAATGAAAAATACATGCAGCGATGCATCGAACTTGCAGGTTTGGGAGCAGGCGATGTGGCACCCAACCCGATGGTTGGCAGCGTGATTGCGTACAACGGAAAAATTATTGGCGAAGGCTATCACCGAAAATACGGAGGCCCGCACGCCGAGGTGAATGCAATCAATTCGGTTTCTGATCAGGAGATGCTGAAAGGAAGCACACTTTATGTCAGCCTCGAGCCATGCGCACATCACGGATTAACACCACCCTGTTCCGATTTAATCATTGAAAAAGAGATACCTGAAGTGGTAATTGGCACGGTCGATCCGTTTTCGGAAGTGGCCGGAAAGGGCATTGAAAAGCTGGAAAAAGCCGGTATCAAAGTAACATCCGGAGTGCTGGAAAAAGAATGCCGCGAATTAAATAAGCGATTTTTTACATTTCATGAAAGAAAACGTCCGTATGTGATTTTGAAATGGGCACAAACCATCGACGGGTTTATCGATGTGGAACGAAGCCCTGAAAGTTTTGGTGAACCCACCTGGATTACCGGCGATTTGGGGCTCAGACTTGTGCATAAAATCCGCTCCGAAGAAAGCGCCATCCTGGTAGGAACCAACACTGCCGAAAAAGACAATCCTTCGCTCACCGTGCGGCACTGGCCGGGTAAAAACCCGTTCCGGCTGGTCCTGGATAAAAAACTGCGTTTGCCCGGTTCGCTCAAATTATTCGACGGCCTTGAAAAAACACTGGTTTTCAACTTCAGAAAAAATGAAGAACAGGGCCGGATTACGTTTGTGAAAATTGATTCTGAAAAAGAAATCCTGCCACAAATTATGGATGAGCTTTACCGGCGGAACATTCTTTCGGTGATTGTGGAAGGAGGACGTAAACTGCTCGAAAGTTTTTTCTATACCGGCTTGTGGGATGAAGCACATGTTTTTATTGGGGAAACCTGCTTTTACGACGGAATCAGGGCGCCGCAAATAAAAGGAAAACTGGTTGCTTCCGAAACCCTTGGAAACGACCAGCTCAAAATTTTCAAAAATCCCTTTCAGAAATGAACGGCTTTGGGGCCGCCACCTTCGATGATCTGAATTCCCAGCACATTCTCCACATACTGAAAATAGTAGAACAACTCGTGATTCAGTTCAAATCCGTAATCTTCCGTATAGTCATAACCGATTATAGATTCAAAAAACCAGCTTTTCTGCGGGTTGGCCGCATTGGCATTCCACGCCGAAACATAACGGTGGTTCCAGCTTTCGTAATATTCCTCTGAACGGTATTGCGAAGGATTATCGTGCAACTGGTACCAGGTTTCAAATTTGGCATCGAACGTCTCCACATCATATTCCAGCGAATCATTGGCTGTTATTTCCAGCTCATCTTTTTCGCCAATTTTGACTGTATTCTTTTGGGTTGAACAAGAAGCGATAAGAAAAACCGCTGCAATCCAGTAAATTATATTTTTCATCACAATTCCTTTCTTAATTTTACTCAAAGAAACAGTACGAATTTAATGCCAAAATTGTTTTTAATAATAAAAATGATCAATTTTAGTGCAGTAATTCTGAAAATCAATCTAAATGAGTCCCGGCATGGATTTTTGGTCTGTTTTCTCCCTCGTCTTCCTCATCACAGCTATACCAGTGGCTATTATGATTATTTTGGAAAACAGGTCGCCCTACAAAACAGCAGCATGGATTTTAGTACTGGTTCTCCTTCCGATTTTCGGGGTTATTTTTTACCTGTTTTTCGGACAGGAGTACCGCAAGCAAAAACTCTTTTCGCGAAAAGGTCTTAAAAGTCACCGGCAGTTCAGGAAACTCTCGGTGAAGCAACTCCGGATATTTAAAAAAGCTTTCTTAAAGCTCGATGAAAAGATTCTTCAGAAAGAAAACCTGATACGGTTGTTGCTGAATAATTCTAACGCGCTGCTCACCACCGGCAACCAATTACAATTGCTTACCAGCCCGGCTGCCACTTTCGAAGCAATTTTCGAAGCCATAAAAAATGCCCGGCACCACATTCACCTGGAATATTATATTCTGGCTGACGATAAAGTTGGCAACCGGATGAAAAACCTGCTGATTGAAAAAGCCAGGAAGGGAGTCGAGGTTCGCATAATTGTGGACGACGTAGGAAGCTGGGGATTGAAAAAGTACTTTTTTGAGGATTTACGAAACAGCGGTGTGGAAATTTTTTCCTTTATGGAAGTGCGGTTTCCGCGACTCACCTCGCAGGTGAATTACCGCAACCACCGGAAAATAATTGTGATTGACGGAAAAACCGGATTTACCGGCGGCGTAAATATTGCCGACCGCTACCTGGAAGGTAAAAAAAGAATTGGCCCGTGGAATGATTTGCACCTGCAAGTTGACGGTGATGCAGCAGCCTGCCTGCAGGTGGTATTTGCCGCCGACTGGTATTTTGTCAGTAAAGAAAACCTCTCGGGAGAAAAATACTTCCCGCCTATAAATGACGGTGAAGGTCAGGCCATGCAGATTTCAGCCAGCGGACCAGACTCCGACTGGGAAAATATCGGGCAGGCTTTTTTTGCAGCCATTGCCAATGCAAGGCAACGGGTATTTATTGTTTCGCCTTACCTGATGCCGCCGCTGCAAATTATTTCAGCACTTAAAACGGCGTCGCTCAGTAATGTGGATGTGCGGATTATAATTCCCGAAAAATCGGATTCGCCAATTCCCCTTTGGAGTTCATTTTCGTACGTTGAGGAACTGCTCGAAGCAGGTGTTAGAGTTTATTTTTATAACACAGGTTTTATTCACAGCAAGTATATCATTGTTGATGATGTGTTTTCATCCGTTGGCACTACCAACCTAGATTTTCGCAGCCTGGAAACCAATTTCGAAGTAAATGCTTTTATATACGATGAAGAGTTTACCAACCGCCTGTCAAAAATTTTCAGAAAAGACATGCAAAACAGCCGCGAAGTAAAATTGAGAAACTGGCGGCAACGCCCCTGGCATTTTAAATTGCGCGAATCGTTTGCACATACAGTGAGCCCGATGTTGTAATTAACGGTCATAGTTGCACTATGGGCGAGGCTACAACTATTTCACCGCGATATACATTTTGCATGCAAAACTGATTTTTCAGTTACAGTGAATCAGAAACTTCAGTCATACCCTCAGTTTAAGTGAAGGTATGACTGATTCAAAACCTATTCCTCCACTCCAAACTCATACACACAAACAGAGTAATACTCTTCGCCGGGGTTCAGAATGGTAGAAGGAAATTCGGCTTTATTCGGACTGTCGGGAAAATGCTGGGTTTCGAGGCAGAATGCACCGCGGTATTGATAGTTTTCGCCGTATTTGCCGGTGTCGCTGCCATCGAGGAAATTGCCGCCGTAAAACTGCATGCCCGGTTCGTTGGTGTAAACCTCAAGTGTACGGCCCGAATTGGGCTCCACTACTTTGGCTGCGTAAGTGAGGCCGTTTTCGGCATCGTTCAGCACCCAGTTGTGGTCGTAGCCTTTTCCGAATTCAAGTTGTTGAAACTCTTCACCCAACCTTTCACCAATGCGTGTCAGCTCCCTGAAATCCATGGGCGTTCCTTTCACCGGGGCAATTTCGCCGGTAGGAATCAGGCTTTCATCCACCGGTGTATAATAATCGGCATTTATCATCAGCAGGTGGTCGTTTATGGTTCCGTCGCCGGCACCCTTCAGGTTGAAAAACGAGTGGTGCGTCAGGTTCACCGGTGTGGGTCGATCGGTGGTCGCCCAATACTCAATTTTCAGTTCATTATCATCGGTAAGTTGGTACTGCACTTTCACCTCCAGGTTTCCCGGGAAACCTTCTTCCATGTGGGGCGAAGTGTAGGTTAGCACAAGTGTTTGCGCATCGGGTTTTTCAGCCTCGAAAACCACATCATTAAATCCTTTCACACCGCCATGCAATGTATTTTCAGCATCGTTTTGCGCAAGTGAATAAACCGTGTCATTCAGTACAAATTCTCCGCCGCCAATCCGGTTTCCGTAACGGCCAATCAATGCCCCGTAATAAATTTCGTTGGAATTCAGGTAACCTTCCATGGATTCGTATCCCAACACAATGTCTTCATAATCTCCATTACTGTCGGATGCCCAAAGGCTCACTACCCTGCCGCCGTAATTGGTAATCTGGGTCACCAATCCGTTAATATTCTGAAGTGTAAACAGTTCAACTTCCTGGCCGTCTACCACATCTTTAAAATTTTCCGAATCGATTAAAACCGGCTCTTTTTTATCAGCAACAGTGCATGAAATGACTAATGAAAGCAATGTTATAAATGCAAAAAATCTCATTTTGGTTATTTTAATATTTATTGAATGTGTAAAATTAAACGTTAAATTTACAATGTAAAAAGGAATTACACCGACAATTATTCCAAAAAAACCAAAAACTGAAAAAATGAATTATACTGTAAAACTTTTAGTTGCCGTTCTTCCCATCCTGTTTTTAATGAGTTGCAACGAAAAAAAAGAAGAAACCCCGCGTCCGAACATTTTATTTGCCATTGCCGACGATGCCTCGTGGAAACACTTTGGTGCGTATGGGTGCAACTGGGTGGAAACACCGGCCTTCGACCGCGTGGCCGAAAACGGGATTCTGTTTACCCGCGCCTATACGCCCAATGCCAAGTGCGCACCTTCGCGCTCGTGCATATTAACCGGCCGCAATAGCTGGCAACTGGAAGAAGCAGCCAACCATTCACCCCACTTCCCGGCCAAATTTAAAACCTATGCCGAAGCACTGGGCGAAAACGGTTACTGGGTGGGCAGTGTGGCCAAAGGCTGGGCTCCCGGCAACCCGGGAGAAATTAACGGGGAGCGCCGCCAGCTTACCGGTCCGAAATTCGATGAACATAAAACCGATCCTCCTGCAAAACACATCAGCAATAACGATTATGCCCGCAATTTTGAAGCTTTCCTGGAAGAGCGTCCCGAAGGCCAGCCGTTCTGTTTCTGGTATGGCAGCACCGAACCTCACCGAGCTTATGAATTTGAGGCGGGAATAAAAAAGGGCGGTAAAAACCGGGAGCAAATTGATGAAGTGCCGGCGTTTTGGCCCGATGTTGATACGGTGCGTACCGACATGCTTGATTATGCTTTTGAGATTGAATATTTCGACAGCCACCTGCAAAAAATGCTGCAAAAACTGGAAGAAATCGGGGAGCTGGACAACACACTGGTAATTGTTACTGCCGACAACGGCATGCCGTTTCCGCGTATAAAAGGACAGGTTTACGAATACTCGAACCACCTGCCGCTGGCAATTATGTGGCCCGATGGCATCAAAAATCCGGGGCGCGTGGTAACTGATTTTGTCAATTTCATCGATTTCACGCCTACTTACCTCGAACTGGCCGGATTGTCGTTAGAAGAAGCAGGCTTGCAACCTGTTACCGGCAAAAGCCTAACCGATATTTTTTATTCGGAAGAAGAAGGTAATGTGGTACCCGACCGCGATTTTGTGCTGGTTGGAAAAGAACGCCACGATGTGGGACGCCCCGATGATGTGGGTTACCCGGTGCGCGGAATCATTACCGACGGTTATTTGTACCTGCGCAATTTCAAACCCGACCGCTGGCCAAAAGGAAACCCTGAAACCGGCTACCTGAATACCGATGGAAGTCCGACCAAAACATATATTCTGGACACTCGCCGAAAAAAAGGCGTGCTGGATTTCTGGCAGTTCAATTTCGGAAAGCGACCGTCCGAAGAACTTTATAACATCGATGACGATCCGTATTG
>DATFJO010000321.1:0-2275 GCA_035269145.1 Tangfeifania sp.
TCAGAACGATAACGACTCGGTTTACCGGTTGTTTTATGATACAATTAAAGGAGGCGATTACCGTGCCCGCGAGGCCAACGTTTATCGTTTGGCTGAAGTGTCTCCCAACATTATCGACCAGTGCGTAGCCCAGGGAGTTCCTTTCGGACGCGAATACGGTGGCTTGCTGGCCAACCGTTCTTTCGGTGGAGTTTTGGTTAGTCGTACGTTTTATGCACGCGGACAAACCGGTCAGCAATTGCTGCTGGGGGCTTACCAGGCCCTGAACCGCCAGATTTCAAAAGGGAATGTGGAGATGTACAGCCGCCACGAAATGCTCGATGTGGTGAAAATAGACGGTAAGGCACGCGGAATTATCGTACGCGACCTGATAACCGGAGAAATCAAACGGTTTGGTGCACATGCGGTTGTGGTTGCTACCGGAGGTTACGGAAATGTTTTCTTCCTTTCCACCAATGCAATGGGAAGTAACGGTTCTGCAGCATGGCAATGTTATAAAAAAGGCGCCATGATGTCGAATCCGTGTTTTGTGCAGATTCACCCCACCTGTATTCCGGTTCACGGCGATCAGCAATCGAAACTGACCCTGATGTCGGAATCGTTGCGTAACGATGGTCGTGTTTGGGTTCCGAAGAAAAAAGAAGATGCCGAAAAATTACAGAAAGGCGAAATCAGTCCAAATGATATTCCGGATGAAGACCGCGATTTCTACCTCGAACGGCGCTATCCTTCTTATGGAAACCTCGTTCCGAGAGATGTTGCATCGAGGGCTGCAAAAGAACGCTGCGATGAAGGTTACGGAGTAAATGCCGAAGGAAAAGCAGTTTACCTCGATTTTAAATACGCCATTGAGCGTTTGGGAAAAGATGTAATTACCGCACGCTACGGAAACCTTTTCCAGATGTATGAAAAAATTATGGATGTTGATCCGTATAAAGAACCGATGATGATTTACCCGGCCATCCACTACTCAATGGGAGGAAACTGGGTCGATTATAATCTGATGACAACTGTTCCCGGTCTCTATTCGCTCGGGGAAGCCAATTTTTCAGATCACGGTGCAAACAGGCTTGGAGCTTCGGCCTTGATGCAGGGACTGGCCGATGGTTATTTCATTTTGCCATACACTATTGGCGATTACCTGGCCGATGAAATTCTTACGCCAAAACCTGATGTCAGTGCTCCGGAGTTTGAAGAAGCTGAAAAAGCAGTTACCGAAAGAATTGAAAAGCTGTTCAATATTAAAGGCTCAAAACCGGTCGACTATTTCCACAAAAATTTGGGAAATATCATGTGGGATCATGTTGGAATGTCGCGAAACGCGGAAGGCCTGAAAAGAGCAATCAAAGAAATTCAGGAATTGCGGGAAGAATTCTGGAAAGATGTGAAAGTTACCGGTGAGCTCGATAACCTTAATCCCGAACTTGAAAAAGCAGGCCGGGTGGCCGATTTCTTCGATATTGGCGAACTCATGGCCCGCGATGCACTCGACAGGAATGAATCCTGCGGGGGGCACTTCCGTGAAGAATCGGTTACCGATGACGGAGAAGCCAAACGTGATGATGAAAAATACACTTTCGTTTCCTGCTGGGAATACAAAGGCGAAGATAAAAAGCCGGTATTGCATAAAGAGGATTTGGTATTTGAGAATGTTAAGTTGACACAAAGAAGTTATAAATAGTTAGTAATGAGTACAAAGATTTGAGACAAGAGATTTATCATTAAATGAATTAAAATGCATAGGTTTAAAGAATTGAAAGTTTGGCAAAAAGGAAGAGAATTGGTCAAAGATATATATAAGACCACTCATAACTTTCCAAAAGATGAACTCTTTGGAATTACCTCTCAAATGAGACGAAGCGCCATTTCCATTCCGGCAAATATTGCTGAAGGTTGTGGAAGAAATACCGGAAATGACTTAAATCGGTTTCTGGATATTGCCAACGGAAGTTCTTTTGAATTGGAGACTTTAGTTATTTTATGTTTGGATCTGGATTTTATTTCGCAAAATGAATTTGAATTTTTTGATGCTAAGTTAAATGAAATTCAAAGAATGATTTATGGATTCAAAAAATCAACTCAAGCCAATTCCTGAAAGTCTTTGTACTATTATCTAAAAATCTAAAATCTATTCAATTATGGCAGACAAAATTCTAAAAAAACTCAATATAAAAGTTTGGCGGCAAAACAATGCCCGGGACAAAGGAAGGTTTGAGACTTATACCATTGAAAACATTTCAACCGGCGCATCTTTTCTGGAAATGCTGGATATTTT
>DATFJO010000322.1:0-3515 GCA_035269145.1 Tangfeifania sp.
ATTGTCAACGAACAAAATAAAAGAAGTTGAATTAACCAAAGGTCTGGCACTTGGCATTTCGGCTGATTTCAGTTACCAATCAAAAAAAATAACACTTAAAAAAGATGAACAACTTTTGCTTTATACCGATGGAGTTACAGAAGCTATAAATATGGATGAAAACGCTTATGGCGTTAGTAAATTTGAAAATTTTCTCAGTGAGAATCTAAACTTGCCGGTTGAGCAGGTTATCGAAAAATCACTTGAAGATGTTAAAGAATTCGCAGGTGATGCACCACAGTCGGATTATATTACATTTTTAGGATTAACTTTTAAAGGGGAGTAAAATTGTAAATTCAGTTCCATTTCCTTCTGTTGTTTCAACTTTCAGTTCGCTGCCGTGCGCTTTCACAATATCATAGCTCAAACTCAATCCCAGCCCTGTACCCTCTCCGGCTGATTTTGTTGTAAAAAAAGGCTGGAAGATTTTGTCTTTAATTTCTTCCGGAATTCCATTGCCGTTGTCAGTTACACTAATAGAAGCCCCCCTCGGTCCCCCCGAAGGGGGGATGAAGGAAGAAGTCCTAACTATTACCAACGGTTTATATGTTGATTGGGGTTCTTTGATCCCCCATTTGGGGGGCGGGGGGGCTTGTACCGCATAGAATGCATTGTTGATCAAATTCAATAGAACACGCCCTATGTCCTGAGGAACAATCTCGATTTTTGGCAATGATTTATCTGCCTCAAATTTAAAGTCGGCATTAAACGATTTGTCTTTTGCCCGGAAACCGTGATAAGAGAGACGGAGATATTCATCGCACAGTGCATTAATATCGGTTGGCTCCTTTTTTCCACTGCTGTTGCGACTATGCAACAACATTCCTTTTACGATGGATTCGGCGCGTTTTCCGTGGTGACTGATTTTAGATTCATTTTCTTTGAGGTCTTTCAAAATTATTCTTACTTCGGAAGTATTTCCTTTTTCGTTTTCGTCATCGGCTTCATCAATTAATTCGGAATTTATTTCTGAGAAATTATTGACAAAGTTCAGTGGGTTTTGTATTTCGTGGGCAATTCCGGCGGTGAGTTCACCAAGGCTGGCCATTTTTTCGGATTGGATGAGTTGTGACTGGGTGGATTCGAGTTGTTCCAATGTAGTTTGAATTTCCTCTTTTTGCTGCTGGAGTAATGCGTTTGCTTTTTGTTTGTTTTTATTGTTGCGGAAAAGAATAAGTGCAAGTATTAATGCTGATAACAAGGCGCCTGCAATACTAAAAATCCATAACCGTTGAATGCGATTTTGTTGGTTGGTTAGCACTCGCTGCTGCTCCAATTCATCAATTTCTTTTTTGCTTTTTTCTAAAACCGCCTGTATTTCGGCATCCGCTATGCGGTTAAGTTCATCCAGTTTTTCTGATTCTTCCGTAATTTCCTGGTATTGTTTTAGATAGGTGTATGCTATTGGTATATTGTCCAATTCCTCATAAATTTTTGCAAGCCAAAGACTCGCTCGCTTTTTCGTTAACGTTTGGTTTAAATTGAGTGATTTTTCAAGCTCCAGGCATCTCAATCCATATTCAAGGGCAGTATTGTATTCACCAATTTCATAATAGCATTCTGTTAGGTAAAGTGGCATAAAAGGAGCTGTCCATGTAACACTGGTTTGTTGAAAAAGTTCCAATGCTTTTTTGAAATACGGAATGGCTTCCCTGTATTCACCCTGCTTCTTAAGTAGCTGACCGTTAGCATCGTTATACCTTGCCAATAAATAGGCTTTATTGCCATGTACAGTATCATGAAGCGCAAGAGACATGTATTTTCTGGCTTCATCGTATTTCTGTATGGCAATAGTTGGAAAAACCATTGAACCATAAACCATATTTGAATAAACACTGTCATTAACTAGTTCAAGTTGAGCAATGGTTTTTAAATAACTTTCGTAAGCTTTGTTGTTTAAGTTCAGGTTTTCATAAGCTACGGCCAAATCAAAGTAAGTTTGCGACAGCATATCATGATCCTGGATACGTTCAAAAGCTTCAATACTTTTCAGGTAATATTCGATAGCGAGCAAATACCTCCCGTTCTCAGCATATCCTGAAGCCATTGAATTTGCAATTAAGCCAATCGCATTTTCGTTTTCACTCTTTACAAATAAATCAATCAAGTCCAATTCAATTTTCTTGGCTTCATCTGCTTTTCCTATTGCGTTCAACACGGTCATTTTATAAGTAGAAACCAGAAAAACAGGATACACCTGGTTTAAGTCCGTAAACAGTTCTATAATTTGATCTTCTATTTTTATCGTTTCTTCTACATTATTTAACAGGAGGTTAAATAAGGCAATTGCCAATAAAAGGTTGGCCTGTATCTCTTTATCTTTGTTGCTGTCAAAGTGTTCAAGAATTGCTGTGAAATTTTCAAGAAGTTCACCGTAATCATTTTCAAAATTTATGTATGGGGGGATTTCCAGGTCAACATAGTAATTCATGAGCCGTTCTCCCATACTGTTTGAAAGCCACTGGGCACGCTTCTGATAATAAATTTGCATGTCTTCGTTGCCATTGCCATGATAGGCAGATAACGTTAGGTAGTACATAATTTCACCACCTTCAAAATCAAGTTTTTCTGAAATTTCGCGTGCTTCCTTTGTGGCGATAAAACCTTTTTTTATTTCCTGGTTATAAAAACATTGTCGTGCATATTCATTTAGCAACCTGACTTTTTCTTCGTCTTCTTTATCGTGAAGATCGATTAATCGTTTCAGGCTGTCTGCGATGGCCAGAATCTCAGGCTGTGTGTTATGTGCATTGACAGAAAAGATAAAATAGAAAAATATAGCCAGATTTATGAATAAATACTTTGCTTTCATGAATTAACAGGTAATGTTATTATAAATTCAGTTCCCACATTTTCTTTCGAATCAGCCGAAATTGTTCCCCCGTGCGCTTTCACAATATCATAGCTCAAACTCAATCCCAGCCCTGTACCCTCTCCGGCTGATTTTGTTGTAAAAAAGGGCTGGAAGATTTTGTCTTTAATCTTTTCTGGTATTCCTGGGCCGTTATCTTTAACTGAAATTCTGACTCCCTTCGGTCCCCCCGAAGGGGGGATGAAGGAGGAAGTCCTAACTATTACCAGCGGTTTATATGTTGATTGGGGTTCTTTGATCCCCCCTTTGGGGGGCGGGGGGGCTTGTACCGCATAAAATGCATTGTTAATCAGATTCAACAGAACCCTTCCAAAATCTTGCGGAACAACCTCAATTTTTGGCAGAGATTCATCCAATTCTAATTTATAATCAGCATTAAACGATTTGTCTTTTGCACGAAATCCATGATAAGCCAAACGCAAATATTCATCGCACAGGGCATTAATATCTGTTGGCTCTTTTTGTCCGCTGCTGCTACGGCTGTGCATTAACATCCCTTTTACAATGGATTCGGCTCGTTTGCCGTGGTGGTTGATTTTTTGAAGATTTTGCTTGATGTCGCTAACAATTTCATTTGCCAACTGTTTATTGCCAGTTGCCAACT
>DATFJO010000323.1:0-5595 GCA_035269145.1 Tangfeifania sp.
GGATGCAAGCGAAGAGGAACTGGTATCTACCGACATCATTAAAAATCCGGCTGCTTCGATAGTCGACCTCACAATGACGCAGGTTGTGGATGGCGATATGGTAAAAATTATGGCCTGGTACGACAACGAATGGGGTTACGCCAGCCAAATGGTACGTGAAGCTGTGAAGTACAAATAAAAAAAGAACTAAGAAAAAAACCACAAAAAAACATAAAACATGAACAGATTAACAGATAAAGTAGCAGTAATAACAGGCGGAGCCCTCGGTATTGGGAAAGCAACTTGTAAAGTTTTTGCCGAAGAAGGTGCCAAAGTTGCCATAACGGATATAAAAGATGAAGAAGGAAAAAATTTAGCTGAAGAAATCAATAGCAACGGAGGAAAAGCCATTTACCATAACCTCGACGTATCGGACGAGGAACAGGTGAAAAAAGTTTATGCTGAGATAAAAAATGAATTCGGAAAAATCGATGTTCTCGTAAACAATGCCGGAATTTCAGGGGTGAATAAACCAACCCATGAAATTACCGAAGAAGAATGGGACAAGCTGATGGATATCAATGTGAAAGGTGTTTTCTTTTGCACCAAGCATGTAGTTCCGATCATGAAGGAAAACAATGGCGGGAGTGTTATCAATCTCTCTTCCATTTACGGCATTATAGGCGCAGGCGATATTCCACCTTATCACGCATCGAAAGGTGCAGTAAGGCTCATGACAAAAAATAATGCCATCATTTATGCCAAAGACAATATCCGTTTCAACTCGGTTCATCCCGGTTTTATATGGACACCGCTGGTTGAGGAAATGGCAAAAGATTCGGGCGAAGATGTGGAAAAATTCAGAAAAGACCTGGACAGCCGGCATCCGATCGGCCACGTGGGAGAACCCAATGATATTGCCTGGGGTATAACGTACCTGGCTTCCGACGAGGCAAAATTCCTGACAGGCAGCGAACTAATTATCGATGGCGGGTATACCTGTAAATAAATAAACAGTGGCAGATATCAATCAAAAATTACCCTATCATTCGATTGGTGCAGATGAATGCATTGAAAAACTGAATAGCAGTGAAAATGGTCTGCAAAAAGAAGAAGTAAATAAAAGATTTGAGCAGTTTGGGCCTAATGAACTGGAAGAGAAAGAACAAACCAGTGTTCTTCAGCTCATCATTAAGCAATTTAAAGATTTCCTTGTTCTGATATTGATTATTGCAGCCGTTATTGCCTTCCTTTCGGGGAAGATGATTGACGTGTATGTAATTATAGGTGTGATTATTGTCAATGCGGCAATAGGTTTTTTTCAGGAATATAAAGCCGAAAAGTCTGTTAAAGCACTTAAAAAACTAATTAAACATGATGCTACTGTTGTCAGAGACGGTGAAGAACATGTGATTCCGACCACCCAACTTGTACCCGGCGATATCATCCGGATGGACGAAGGAAAATCGGTTCCCGCGGATGCCCGCTTGCTCAACATTAAAAATTTCCGGGCTGTGGAAGCCTCGCTTACCGGCGAATCATTGCCGATTGACAAAAAAACTGAAACGCTGGAGGAAGACACTCCGCTGGCCGACCGGAAAAACATGATTTTTAAAGGCACGCACATAGCCCGTGGATCGGCTAAAGCAATAGTTACGGCAACCGGACAGAAAACTGAACTGGGGAAAATTGCCGAATCGCTGCAGGAAGTGGAAGAGGACGAGAGCGAATTCCGGAAAAAAACCCGGAAACTGGCAAAAATAATGGCCGTGATTGCCGGTTCGGCATCGGCAATTGTATTTGTCATTGGCTATTTCTTCAGAAATATGGGATTCAATGAAACACTGATGGTAACCATTGCCGTGCTGGTGTCGGCAGTGCCCGAAGGTTTACCGGCAGTACTTTCAATTGTTCTGGCAATTGGCGCCAACCGTATGGCCAGGCGCAACGCAATTATCAGGGAGTTTACTGCCACTGAAACAGCAGGTTCGTTAACGGTTGTACTTTCAGATAAAACCGGGACAATTACCCAAAGTGTTCTTACCGTGAAAAAACTGTTTCTACCCGACGGAAATGTATTCGATGTTTCAGGTACCGGATACAAAACAAAGGGGACTCTGAAAAACGAAGAAAACAAAAACCCCGGGAAAATAAAAGACAATAAGCTGCTCAAAAAAACCGCATTGATAGGCAATATCTGCAATACAGCAACTATTTCAATACCTAAAAAAGCAAACACTGAAAAAGAGAAAAAAGAGAATAAAAAAGAAAAAGAACCTGAAGTTTCAGGCGATCCCACTGAAGTTTCGTTACTGGTGTTTTCAAAGAAAACAGGCATCGAAGAAGACCCGGAATTTAATGATATACAAACTATCGATGATCTGCCTTTTAATTCCGAACAAAAATTCAGGGCCACACTGGTAAAATATTCTGATAGCAAAAAAGAAATAATGGTTGTTGGTGCCCCGGAAAAGCTGCTTGATTTATCAACAAAAGTACTGACCGGAGATAACAGTGAAGACCTGACCGATCAATGGCGTAATAAAATCAAAGATAAAATCGACGGATTTACCAAAAATGCCATGCGCGTGCTGGCCTGCGCATTTATTGAAGCAGACCGGGAAAAAGAGAGCGTATCGCCCGACGATATTGAGAACCTGGTGTTTACCGGTTTGTTCGGCATTATCGATCCTCCCCGGCCTGAAATCAGGGAAGCTGTAGCCGCCTGTAAATCGGCTGGCATCAGAATAATTATGGTTACCGGCGACCACAAACAAACCGCTGCGGCCATTGCCAGGGAAGTAGGCATTCTAAACACTAAAAAAGAAGACGATGATACGCCTGAAGTATTGACGGAAAAAGATTTGGATGTGGATGATGAAACCCTCAGAAAATACACCGGTAAGGTAAATGTATTCGCCCGTGTAAGTCCGCAGGCAAAACTCCGGATAGCTGAAAGCATTCAGCACAAAAACCAACTGATAGGAATGACGGGCGACGGAGTAAACGATGCCCCCGCATTAAAAAGTGCCGACCTCGGAATTGCAATGGGGCAAAGAGGAACCGATGTGGCGAAAGACGCCTCCCAGGTGGTGTTGTCCGACGATAATTTTGCCAGCATCGTAAATGCCATAAGAGAAGGTAGGATAGTTTTTAGAAATGTAAGGATAACCAGTTATTTTCTGATTACTACCAATGTGGCTTCAGCTACTACTATTTTAGCAGCTATTGCACTGGGATTTACCTATCCGCTGCTGCCCACCCAGATACTTTGGATTAATTTGCTAACCGACGGGATTATGGATATTTCACTGGCTACAGAACCCGACCATGGCGACATTATGAGTGAAAAGCCTCATAAAAAAGGTGCACCTATACTGAACAAACAAATATTTCCTTATCTGTTTATAATTGCCCCGGTGATGGTTATTTTAGGGTTGCTCACATTCAACCATTACCTGCCGCAGGGAGTTGAAAAAGCCCGTACAGGTGTATTTCTGGTAGTGGCGATGACACAAATCTTCAATGCATTTAACATGCGATCGTTAAAACATTCTGCGTTTAAAATCGGTTTCTTTAAAAACAAATGGGTGATGCTTGCATTTTTTGTTTCCATCGTTCTGCAAATTGCCGCAATAAAAATTTCCTTTATCCAGAACATCTTTCATTTCAGAGATTTGGCCTGGTTAGATATTGCAGTTATAGTTGCATTGTCGTCGCTGGTATTTGTATTTGGAGAACTGTATAAACTGATAAGAAATAAAATTAAAAGCGATTAAAAATTAATGAGTAAAAATGAAAATACAAATAAACCTGTTTTGCTGATTGACAGCGAATGCAAATTCTGCAGCCGGTCCATGCAGTTTATAATTAAACATGGCGGCGAAGACAAATACATTTTTCACTCATTGTATTCTGATGAAGGCCGGGAAATTCTTCATAAATATGATTTCCCGAAAGATTACAGCGAATCAATTGTGCTGATAGAAAATGAAAAGGCATACATAAAATCTGAAGCTGCCCTCAGAATTGCAAAAAATTTAAACGGAATACTACCGGCGTTATACTGGTTCAAAGTAGTTCCGGTAACGATACGGGATGCAGCGTACAATTTTGTTTCCCGCCACAGACACAGAATTATTTAACCACTTAAAAATTAATATCATGAAAAAAAGAAGATTAATATTCAATTTAGTAATTACAGCAAGTATTTTATTTTCAGTTCAGGCTTGTACCAACACATCGAGACAAAATCAGGAGCAGGATCAGGAACAGGAAATGACTGCCGAAGGCGAGATAGACGAAACAATTGTTCAGCGTGATGTTACAGCAGATAAAGCCATTTGTGTGTTGTATCCCACTGAAGGAAACAGTGTTTCAGGAACAGTGACTTTCAGCCGCGAAGGTGACGATGTAAAAATAGTAGCCGAAGTTGAAGGGCTGGCGCCCGGAAAACATGGTTTCCACATTCACGAATTCGGCGACTGCTCTGCTCCCGACGGAACTTCAGCCGGTGGGCACTATAACCCTGAAGGTACGATGCACGGAGGTCCTGAAGATGAAGTTCGCCATGTAGGAGACCTCGGCAACATCGAGGCAGGCGAAGACGGAACTGCCCGACTTGAAATGACCGACCACATGATTAGCCTCCACGGCGAACATTCAATTATTGGCCGGGCAGTTGTAATACATGCCGGTGAAGACGATTTAACCAGCCAGCCGACAGGTGCTGCCGGTGCCCGCTTAGCCTGCGGAGTTATTGGAATAGATGAATAAATATTGCTGTCATTTCTAGTGTTCACCCAATCTTATAGGGCATAATGCGCTGATGACAAAACAGACAACTGTCATTTCGACGAGTAGTCGAGGAGAAATCTGTTTTTAAAAGTGAGATTTCTCCTCCTGCGTCGTCGAAATGACACAAAAAGAATAAATATGTCATTGCCAATGGTTACCCAATTTATTGGGCATAATGAGTAAATGACAGGAAAAAATCAACCCGACTTTAATTCTTTCACCAATTTTTGAATGTGCCTGAAGTGGGAGCCTTTCCAGTAAATTTTGCCGCAACCGGTACATTTCCAGAATTCATCGTAATAACGGAGCGTGTCCGGCGGCAAATGACTTTCCAGTTGTTGTTTATTCACTTTTTGCAGCATACTGTTACAAACGGTGCACCTCGAAAGCGGCTCAAAGTTATTTTGCAACTGAAGCCGCTTAACCAATTCGATCAACTGTTTTTTAGGGTCGTCATTTCTCAAAAAATACCCATGAGTTACAGCATTCTGTTTCAAAATTCCTTTGTCGCGGGTGAGGATAATGCGTTTTTTGCGCAGGGCAATCTCAATAATTTCGTCATCTTCAAAATCATTCCTGAAAAGTGTGTCGAAACCCAGCAACCTTAGTTTCAGGGCCAGTTTTCCTAAATTCACATCTACAATAAATCGGGGCTCGCGCAGAGGTTTTGGCCGCAGCCGTACTAACGGCGAAATATCCAGTGATTCGAAAATCGGGTACACCGAAATATTTTCATCACCCTGCATCTGGTAATTAAAATCTACCGGTTCGCCATCCACCAGAATCAAATCGACTTCGCTGTGCGGAATTCCAATGGCC
>DATFJO010000324.1:0-8340 GCA_035269145.1 Tangfeifania sp.
AATGAGTAAATGACAGAGATGCTGAAACAAGTTGGCAATGACAGATCTATTTTTTTTGTCATTTCGACGACAAAGGAGGAGAAATCTCACTTTTAAAAACAGATTTCTCATCTTCGTGCCTCAGATTCGAAATGACAGCAATATTTGGTGAGCACTTAGCATGACTTTAGTTTTATGCTATGCATCGCTAATTTTATTTTTTAAAACCGTTTTCCCCACCAGTTGCGCAAGCGCTCCAGAATTTTTACTTCCTGCGGGTTTTTCCCGGGCTGGTACAACCGTTCTTTTTGAATTTTTTCAGGAAGAAAATCCTGTTCGGCAAAATTTCCTTCGTAAGAATGTGCGTATTTGTAATCTTTCCCGTAACCGATTTCTTTCATCAGTTTGGTAGGGGCATTGCGTATGTGCAGCGGTACCGGCAAATCTCCGGTTCGTTTTACCAGTGAAATGGCTTCGTCGATTGCCATATAAGCGGAGTTGCTTTTTGGCGAGGTTGCGAGGTAAATGGTGCATTCCGACAAAATTATCCGCGCTTCCGGATAGCCGATCTGGTGCACTGCATCGAAGGTGCCTTGAGCAAGCAGCAGGGCATTCGGGTTGGCCAGACCAATATCCTCGGCAGCGAGAATGAGCAGCCGGCGTGCAATAAATTTTACATCTTCGCCACCTTCAATCATTCGGGCCAGCCAGTAAACCGCAGCATCGGGGTCGCTGCCCCGCACACTTTTTATGAAAGCGGAAATGATGTCGTAATGCATTTCGCCTTTTTTATCGTAAGATGCCAGGTTTCTCTGCAAACGGTCAACCACCTTTTCATCGGTAATTTCTACTTTTTCTCCTTCTTCTGAAAAAACAACCAACTCCAGAACATTCAGCAGCTTGCGGGCATCGCCGCCTGAATAGCGCAGCAATGCATGGTCTTCTTTAATAGTGATGGATTTTTTTTTGAGTTCGGTGTCTTTTTTCAGGGCGAGGTCTACAATCTTGAGCAATCCCTCTTTATTGAGCGAGTTAAGAATATATACCTGGCAGCGCGAAAGGAGCGGGGAGATAACCTCAAAAGAAGGATTTTCGGTGGTGGCGCCAATCAGCGTGATTGTTCCGTCTTCCACCGCACCGAGCAGTGAATCCTGCTGCGATTTGCTGAAGCGGTGAATTTCATCGATAAAAAGTATCGGATTCGGGCGGTTAAAAAACTGCTGTTTTTTTGCTTTTTCAATTACTTCGCGAACATCTTTTACCCCTGAATTGACAGCGCTCAGCGTATGAAACGGGCGGTCGAGCGTATTGGCAATTATTTTGGCAAGTGTAGTTTTTCCTACGCCGGGAGGTCCCCACAAAATGAGTGAGGAAAGATTTCCCGATTCAATCATTTTGCGTAATACGGCATTCTTACCCACGAGGTGTTCCTGGCCGATGTAATCGTCGAGCGTTTTGGGCCGTAGCCGTTCTGCGAGCGGTTGATTTGCTGCCATTTATTCTCTTCTTTAATTGAATTTAATCTGTTAAAAACAGGCCGGTTCAAAGTTAAAATTAATTATTTCCTTTTCGAAAAGGTTGTTTCTGCTCTTTTTTGTAATTTTAGAAAAAACAACTTTTATTATGGAAAGACATATCAATGTAGTTGCGGCCCTTCACATAGGGCTCAGTATTTTAGGATTAATTATCGGGATTATAGTTTTTGCAGTGTTGAATGTAACCGTCGGCTTTGTTGAGGAAATGGAAGCCCGGAAAATTCTGGCAATTATTGCCAATGTTCTGGTGATTATAATTACCTCGCTGAGTATTCCGGGCCTGGTTGCGGGAATTGGATTGTTTAAACGGAAAGAGTGGGCAAGAATTCTTACGCTGATTATTTCGGTGCTTCATTTGTTTAATTTCCCGCTGGGCACTGCTGTCGGTGTCTATTCTATCTGGGCGCTGGTTCAACCCGAAGTTGTTGATGAATTCAAAAAATCATAAAAATTAATGGTACACTACGAAATTAAGATTACCGGAAGGGTTCAGGGAGTAGG
This sequence comes from Tangfeifania sp., assembly GCA_035269145.1. Lineage (GTDB taxonomy): Bacteria > Bacteroidota > Bacteroidia > Bacteroidales > Prolixibacteraceae > Tangfeifania. Next base: position 2,016 of record DATFJO010000324.1, read on the forward strand.
GTTTCGTCAGTTTGTAAAACAAAAAGCCGAAGATTTCGGCATCAAAGGCTGGGTGAAAAATATGCCCGACGGAAGTGTTTTGGTAAACGCTGAAGGTGATGAAAAAGACCTGGAGCCGTTTATCGATTATATGAAACGCGGGCCGTCGATGGGCCGGGTCGATAATCTGTCAAAAGAAAAATTCAATTCGGAAAATGGGTTTTCTGATTTTCAAATCAGGTACTGAGCCGTTCATTTGTTTCAATAAAAAATCCCGGGGAAATTTAAATCCCCGGGATTTTTTGTCAAAAACTTCTGAATGCAAATTCAGAGTGACCAAACACTTTATTCAAACCAACCGTTTACCATATCTTTGTTGGCTTCGTACCATCTTTGCGCACCTGCTTCTTCGCCTTCCATATCGATGGAACCCATCAGGCTGTAAAGCTGTTCTTCACGCAGGTTGAAATTGCTAAAGAATGCAGCCGCTTCGGGCGAATCTTCTTCAAAACCTGTTCTGGCTACAATCGCACAAACATCTTTCGGATAAACATTTTTTGGATCCTCAAGGTATTTAATATCAAAATTTGCCCACATGAAATGGGGTTTCCAACCTGTAATAACAATCCATTCGTCGTTTGCAACGGCTTTGTCGAGGCTGGCAACCATTGCCGGGCCACTTGAGGTAATTTGCTCGAAATCGAGATCATATTCCTCAATCGCTTTTAGTGTATTGGCATGGATTCCTGCTCCACTTCCAATTCCTATAATTTCGCCGTCGAATTTATCAACATGTTCATTCAGTTCTTCAATTGAATTGATATCCACATACGATGGAACTACCAATCCTGTTGTACCATTGCTGAATGATTCACCCAGTTTTACCAGGTCGTCGCCGTAGTCTTCCCAGTATGGAGCATGGGTATTTGGCAACCAGGCGTCGAGAAAAACATCTCCTTTTGCGTTTTCTTTCGACAATTCACCGTATATCAATCCCGGCTCCAGGTTGATGATTTCTACTTCATACCCGTTATCTTCTAAAGCCACTTGGGCCAAATGGGTAAAGGCAATACCTTCTCCCCAGTTAGGGTACAAAATAGTTACTTCTTTTGTGTCTTCTTCAGATCCCTGTTTTCCTCCGCCACATGAGCTGATGGCAGCTACAAGACCTAAAACAATAATCAGGCTCAATAATTTTCTTAATTTCAACATACTTATCTTTTTTTAAGGTTAATACTTATTTTTTACTTCCAATCGACTGTGTAATCCTGTCGAGAATCATAGCAAGTACCACAATTCCCAATCCGGATTCAAATCCTTTTGCAATGTCGTTTTGCTGAATTCCCTGGTAAACAATGCTTCCAAGTCCGCGTGCACCAACCATAGAGGCAATTACCACCATCGAGAGTGCGAGCAAAATAACCTGGTTAATTCCGGCAAGAATTGTAGGCATAGCCAGCGGTAACTGGATTTTGTATAAAATCTGGTTCTCGTTGGCTCCAAAAGCCCTCCCTGCTTCGATTACATCGCCCGGAACATTTCTGATTCCGAGGTTGGTTAACCTCACCGATGGCGGCAACGAAAAAATAACCGTTGCAATAACACCGGGCGTGTTTCCAACGCTGAAAAAGAAAATGGCCGGAATCAGGTAAACAAAAGCGGGCATGGTCTGCATAAAGTCAAGAACAGGCCTGATAATGGTATCTGCCGTATTGCTTTTGGCCGACCAGATTCCAAAGGGGATACCAAGAATTAATGCAATAATGGTGGAAACAAGCACCAGCGTTGTGGTTTGAATGGCTTCTTCCCAATAACCCATCAAGTATATCAGCAATAAACCGAGGATTACAAAAATGGTAAGCCCGTATGCATTTTTCAAACCAGCTTTGGTAAACATTTTATTGCCGGCTTTTACATAGTATGCAATAAAGGCTATTAGTGCAAGAAGGACAATAAAAGGTATTGCCAGAAACAAATCATTCATGTTTTCTACAGTCCAGGAGATACCATCGTCGATGGCCCTCCAGAGAAAGGATAAATTTTGTTCAAGTGAGTTGATTCCCTTCTCGATATATTCTCCAATTGGTAATATCTTTTCCATATTATAATTCGTTTGCTTCTCCAATTAATTTATCCATCTCTTTGTCATTAAAACGTGTAGATTCAATTATTAACGAAGTTTGCGTAACTAATCCCAATAGCCTGCCATCTTCTTCGTGAACAACAGCAAGCGGATGATGATGCCCGGTAATAAGCGGCAGCATATCTTCCACAGTGTAATGTCTGTATACGCTTGGAACTTCGGTATGCAATGCGCTTTCCACAGTTTTTGCTTTCTCTTTTTCAAGTTTCAGCATATCTTCGAGCCACACATAGCCCAGAAACTTTTCTTCGCTGTCTTCAACCGGCAGTACATCCACACCTGCTGAACGCATTTTACGAATCGCGCCTTTGGGGCCGTCTTTTTTGAACCTCACGATTGTTGGATTGTCGAACATCAGCGTTTCTGCTGTAATAATGGTTTTCCGATCCACTTTTTCCACAAATGCTTTTACATAGTCACTTGCGGGTTCGGTAAGGATTTCTTCGGCTGTACCAATTTGTTCCACAATACCGTCTTTCATAATTGCAATCCGGTCGCCCACTTTCATGGCTTCATCCAAATCGTGCGTAATAAACACGATTGTTTTATGCAATTTATTCTGAATTTGAAGCAATTCGTCCTGCATGTCGGACTTAATCAGCGGGTCGAGCGCCGAAAAAGCTTCATCCATCAGCAGCACATCGGTATCGTTGGCCAAAGCTCTTGCCAGCCCAACGCGTTGTTGCATACCTCCCGAAAGTTCAGCAGGATATTGCTCTTCGTATCCTTCAAGGCCAACGGTTTTCAAGGCTTTTTTTGCTTTCTCCTTCCGTTGTTCCAATGGCTCTCCTCTGATTTCGAGACCAAAAGCTGCATTTTCTATTATAGTGCGGTGCGGAAGCAGCCCGAATTTTTGGAAAACCATACTCATTTCTGTACGGCGGGTATTCAGCAATTGTTTGTTTGTATCGCGGGTGATGTCGTGGTCTTTAAAAAACACCCTGCCATCGGTCGGGTCATTTAAACGGTTCAAACACCTGATTAGTGTTGACTTTCCGCTACCTGACAGACCCATGATAACAAAAATCTCTCCCTTTTTAATTTCGAAACTGGCCTTGTTTACACCAATGGTGCATTTGGTTTTTTTCAGGATTTCAGTCTTGCTGTAACCCTGATTGAGAAGTTCCAGCGCCTCTTTTTTTCGTTTTCCGAAAATGAGGGTCAGGTCCTCCACTTTGATTCTAATATCTTTTTCGTCGGCCATAAATTTATAACTTGGTTATTTGTTTTTAGAAATAGTATCCAATATTGATATTGAAACGCTTGTTCCAGTCAGGGTCTTCTACACCTGAACCGAGACCTTTACCAAAATTTCCGGTCAGCCATGGCTGGTTTTTACCCATTGCATAATCTACATACGTATAAATACCACCTGCACTAATCAGGAATCCCGGAATAAGGTGCTGGGTATCGTAAAAGTTTTCATTTGTTTTATCAATCATTGTGTAATCGATATATGGCTGCAGGCTCGAAATTGGCCCCCATTCCACCGGAATGGTATATGCCAGTCCTACAACATACATATTTGCCTCGGCTGCTACTCCTCCTGTATAGTCGTCGCCGCCAAAATATTCATACCCATAGGCACCCATTTGTACAACATCCAAATCGTTTCCGTTATCACCTTTGGCACTATAGTTATAGGTAATATACTCCGCTTTCAGATTAAAGTTTCCAAAATTTCCGACAACATGCCCGGCAAAAGCAGTAGAAGTTTCAGTTTCGTCCAGAACAGAGTTGTAAATGCCACCTATCTGGGCTGATGCACCTAATTCCCAGCCTTCGGCAACATCGTAGGCTACACGTGCATTAAACTGGTTGAGTTCGCGTAAACTTGCAGAAGTTGAAGTTATTTCTCCTCCACTTACATAGGCACCGTTTCCGGGAACGATGTCATAAGAATAACGGCCAGGTCCTGCATTTCCGAATGTAACATCTCCACCGAATTTTGGCCCCTCGGGTTCTGCCTGGCGGAAATAGGCAAGGCTTATTTCCAGTCTGTCGGTAGGAGTAATGTCGAAATTAATACCCATGTCGTAATCGTCCTCGAGTCCTACATAATAAGGTCCCTGGAACCACCATGAGTGTGAGGCATAAGTAGTAATACCAAATGGTACCTGGGTAACACCCAGCTCCATGTAAACATCATCGGAAAATTCATATCCCAAAAATCCGTGGTGGATAAAATGGGTTCCGAATGTAGGATAGAAACGGTATTCAAAACTCAGGTCGACACCTGCCATGGAACCGTCGACGTTTAAACGCCAGGTATCCCAAGTGAATTCAGGATTGGTCTTTGTGTCGTTGTAACTGGTTGAAATAATGTTGTAACGCATGGCACCGCCAAACGTGAAACCGTCTTCTTTCTCTTCCTCCTGCGCGTACGTAGTTAATCCTGTTAGAAGTAATAAAACAATAAATAGATTTCGTTTTAAAATCATAAAGAATAATTTTTAAATGGTTCTAATAAATAAATATTTATGATAAAAAAGTAAATTTCAATTTCTGATTCTTAGTTCATTTTTAAATATAAAATGATTAAAAAAAATATTACTTAACTGGTACTCAAATTTTAACAGCTTTAATGTGAAAATGTTTTGGTGTTTTATTTGGGAGAATGTTTGAATTTTGGATTCACGTCTGGCAGTCGGGCTGTTTTGAACTTTTAGCCTGATTTCGAAATTGTCGGTATTTTCTGACGCTTTCCTTTGTGTATATTTCATAACACTGGTGCAAAGAAACAAAAAAAGTGAGTGCCGGAAAAGTTGTTTTAAATACGAAATGCAAGGTTTTATGTGTAAGTGTTTGTTATATAGAGTTTTGAGCGAATGATTAAATTCCTGTTAAGTGTTTGTAAACTTAATGTTTTTGCATACTGCAATTTTTATTATTTCTGAATAATGTTGTGTTTAATGATTTTTTGTGTAGTTGTTAATTATTTTATAATCAATAGTTTATTGTGTTTTTTTTGATCTGTTGCAATGAGTGAGCTTAAATAAATGTTAATGTTTTTGTTTTATATTTCTGTTATCAAACCTGAAATTTCTCTTTTAAAAACAAAACCAGGGGATTTTTAAATCCCCTGGTTTTGTTTTTTTATGCAAGTTTCCAACCGTTGTGGTAAGTATGTTTTATCCACTCTTCACATTTTTCCTGTGCATTCCATTCAACCCGTTCTTTTGATTGTCTGTCTACTCTGCGGGTAACTATTTCAGACGAATAAGGTGACAGTTTGGTAGTTACCAGTTTTTCATCTGGCGAAATGTTGGTTACTTTCATGTTTTCGCTGTCCCAAAGCAACGTTTTTTGGAGCGACTGCATTCGGACTGCGAGGTTACCCATTACCACCATTTCGTTAAACGGGCCTGCATATTCGAATCGTGAGGCAGGTTTTCCGCCATTTTTACAACAATTCACAAAGTGCATTTCATGACGGCCGCCACCTTCTTCAGCATCAGGAATCCGGTCGATTTTTACCTTAGTTTCAGGAACAATCTCTTTGCCATCTTTGTAAACTTTCCATTTTGCTCCGTAACTTTCAGCAATTAATATGGCTTTTTCACCCACCAGCATAAATCCGCCTCCCGGGTTCATCGGGGCATCCACCGGTAAATGGAAAGGACGTGGCGGCATCAGTCCGCCGTCGTACCAGGTTAAATTTACTTCGGGCAATGCACAGTAAGGTAAATTTTTACGGGCAGGGAATTTATAGGTAACCTGCGCCGAAACAGGAGCACTTTCGGTGTTTACCAGCGATGAACTTGCCTGGAAAGCTGTGGGCGCCCCCAGTTGCAGTGCATAATTTGGAACATCGAGTAAATGACATCCCATGTCTCCAAGAGCTCCTGTACCAAAATCCCACCAACCGCGCCAAATCCACGGATGATATTCCGGGTTGTAAGCCCGCATTTCAGCTGGACCAATAAACAGGTCCCAGTCAAGTGTATCCGGAACTTTCACCTCTTCAGTGGGAGCAGGCATTCCCTGCCGCCAGATGGGGCGGTTGGTCCAAACATGCGCATCCCTGATATCGCCAAGACAGCCACTTTGAACTACTTCGGCTACTTCGTAAACCGTGTCGTTTGAATGACCTTCATTTCCCATTTGGGTGACTACGCCGGTTTTTTTTGCCATATCCGTTAAATACCTCGATTCCCAAACGGTATGTGTCAATGGTTTTTGCAGGTAAACATGTTTGCCCAT
>DATFJO010000325.1:0-4649 GCA_035269145.1 Tangfeifania sp.
AGGATAATCGTCGGGTTTACACCAGTGCAGCAGGCTGGCCTGTTCTGGAAGCCAATGAATTTCACAACATTCCGCAGCCACGTATTCAGGGATGGGGAGAAGAACTCAACAGCATCATAAATTCGGAACCACCCAAAACCAGCTATGACTGGTCCGATAAAGTCACCGGTGACGGAACACCGGTTGTGAGCCACGAAATCGGGCAGTGGTGCGTTTATCCCAATTTCAAAGAAATTGAAAAATATTCGGGAGTGTTGAAGCCGAAGAATTTTGAGATTTTCCGCGAAAGTTTGAATGCCCATCACATGGGGCATCTGGCCGACAGTTTCCTACTGGCATCCGGAAAATTGCAGGCGCTTTGTTACAAGGCAGATATTGAAGCTGCTCTGCGAACACCCGGATTTGCCGGTTTTCAGTTGCTCGATTTGCACGATTTTCCCGGACAGGGAACTGCGCTGGTGGGCGTTCTCGATCCGTTCTGGGAAGAAAAAGGTTACATTTCGCCTGAAGAATACCGGCGTTTCAGCAATACAACGGTTCCGCTGGCACGAATCGAAAAACGCATTTTTACGGAAGGCGAAACCATGACTGCCGGAATTGAGGTTGCTCACTTTGGCGAGCATCCGCTTGACGGGATAAATCCATCATGGCAAATCATTCAAAACAATGAAATTGTTGCTGAAGGAACTCTGGGGCAGCGCGATATTCCCATTGGCAATGCCATTCAACTGGGTGATGTTGTTTATAAGTTTCAAAAAGAAAATAAACCCCGAAAGCTGACTTTGAAAGTTGGTGTAGAAAATTTCGAAAATTCCTGGGAAATTTGGGTTTATCCGGAGAACAATCAGACTGAAACTGATGAAATTAGAATTGTTGAAAATCTGAATGCTTCTACAATCGATTATTTGCAAAATGGCGGGAAAGTTCTGCTCAGTCTTGGAAAAGGGAAAGTGGCCCCCGAAATGGGCGGAGATGTAGGCGTTGGATTCTCCAGCATTTTCTGGAACACAGCCTGGACAGGCGGACAAAAGCCGCACACGCTCGGCATTTTGTGCAATCCGGAGCATCCGGCGCTTGAACTTTTTCCGACTGAATACCACTCTAACTGGCAGTGGTGGGATGCCATGAGCCATTCCGATGCCATTCAACTTGATTCATTTGCGGTGGAATTAAAACCAATCGTCAGGATTATCGATGACTGGGTTTCAAATCGCCGGCTGGCGTTGCTTTTTGAAGCAAAAGTGGGAGAGGGAAGTATCCTTGTCAGTGGCGTGGATTTGGTAAATAACCTCGAAAACCGCCCGGAGGCAAGACAATTGCTGGCAAGTTTGAAAAAATACATGGCAGGTGAAGAATTTAGTCCATCAGTTGAGTTGAATGAGAAAGAGGTACAAAATATTTTGAATTGATTGTTTTTCCTTTTTCTGAATAATAATTCTTTCATCCGGCTATGAAATATTCCGAAATGTTTATTAATTTGTTTTTTTGTTGACAGAGAGAATAGTTGTAAATATTTCTTTAAAGGCTGAAAATCAGAACATATTTCCGGATTTTTATTGGAGAGGATAGTTGTATGAATAAGTTGCTGAAGTACTTTTTCTTTTTCCCGATAGTATTTGTTGTACTTGTTGGTTCTGCGCAGGATATATCCAGGTTGAAAAAATTTTTAACTGTTGAAGATGGATTGTCTCAGAATGATGTTACCGGAATAATTAAGGATTCCAGGGGTTTTATGTGGTTTGCCACCAGGGGGGGATTGAACCGTTATGATGGATACGAATTTGTTCAGCATAAATCGAGAGCACACCAGGAAAATTACCTTTCAAACCCATCTCTTGAATGCATTTATGAAGATACGAATGGAAATTTTTGGATAGGCACAAAATCAGGTGGATTGAATTTTTATGATTATTCACAGGAACGATTTTCACAAATAACCCGGTTTGGTAAAAACAATCAGCCTATTAAAGATGAAAGGATAATTAGTATTAATCAATCACTGGATGGAAGTATACTCGCAGGTACATGGTCAGACGGATTATACATCCTGGATTTTAATAATGATAGCCTGCTTCACCCCTTGTCTGATAAGCGCATCTATAAGATCCTGGTGGAAGATGAAAATACAATTTGGCTTGGTACTGAACATGGACTTATAAAATATAATTTGAGAACCAACGAATTTGATCAAATCGATTTTGGTGCAGGAGTTGAAGTAACTGACATAGCCTTCGCAAAAAATACTGATGAATTATGGCTTGTGGGATGGAAATGCGGACTAAAAAAGTTTAATAAGAAAACCTTTGAATGGGAGAATTATGAACTGAAAACAGATGATAAATCCGGAATAAATTTTAACAATGACACTTACTCTTTGTTGCACGACAGTAATAATAAACTATGGATTGGAACCTGGGGAGATGGTATTTATAATTTTGATAAAGAAAAACAAGTGTTTTCAAAATTGAGAATAGGTCCCAGGGATCAACAGGCATACAATACAAATTATGATATAATTCTTGACATCTACGAAGATTCAGATAAAAATATTTGGCTTGGTGTGGATGGTGGTGGAGTTGTTTTTATTGGTGGGGAAAAATCAATAAAAGGTATTTCCATTGAAAACAACAGGGATTGTGGCTTAAAAAATTTCAATATCTGGGGTATTCATGAAACTGATGATGGAAACCTGTTGGTAGGCACCAGGGGAGGAGGACTTTACTGGTCTCCCGACAAAAAAAACTTTGAGCGGATTCCCTCCCAGGTGAAAACGAGAGAAGCATTAACGATTACATTTATTCATCAATACAACGATAGCATCCTTTGGGTGGGTACAGCAGATCGTTTACTTCAACTGGACATTTCAAAAAAACAATTGGAGCTTGAACTTGTCGAAAATAAGTTAATTCGTAATTTAAGAAAGGTTACATCTGTTTTCAGGATGAATGATAATCTGATATTAGGGACACAACAAGATGGCATCTATATTTTATATGATGGTGAGAATGGAGAACAAGTACGTAAACACATTAAAGCTCAAAACAATGAGGTTTTAAAAAGCAATCGTATTTCTTTTATTAAAAAAGATGCCGAAAACAAAATATGGATTGGAACATATAATGGATTATATCTTTTTGATCTGAAAACCAAATCGTTAAGTAATCCTAAATTTGATGAAGGTGAGGTTCTTACAAGTAATATTTTAATAGGCTGGGAACAAACATCAGACAGTGTAATTTGGCTGGGAACACCCAATGGATTAAATAAACTTTTAAAAAAAGATTCGGAATACTCAATTAGTCATTTTTATCGGAAATCAGAGTTTCCTGACGACTATATTCATGCGATTCTATTTGACAACCACAACCATATATGGTTTAGCACAAACGCCGGAATTATAAGAATGAATGTATTAAACAATGCAGTTACCACTTTTGACAAATCAGATGGACTTCAGGGAATGAGCTTTTCTGCGGATAAGGGTTTTAAAAGTTCTGATGGCACATTGTATTTTGGCGGAGTTAATGGGTTTAATTATTTCGACCCAAGTAAAATTGAAATAAAAAAACAGGTACCTCCAATTGCATTTACTGAACTTAAGATAAACAATCGGGAAATAAGAACTTTGCAAAAGGTTAATGGGGACATAATTTTAAATGAATCAATCAATTCCAATCCTTCTATACAGCTATCTCATAAACACAAGCAATTTACCATTGAATTTGCTGCATTAAATTTTATTTCATCAAACCGAAATAAATATAAATACAAATTGGAGGGATATGATTCAGATTGGATTTTTTTGGGGAATACGCGATCGGTAACTTATAGAGATCTTCGGGCAGGTGATTATATTTTTAAAGTAAAAAATGGAAACAGCCACAATGTATGGAATGAAAATGCTGCCGAATTGACTATTTTAGTTAACCCTCCTTTTTGGGAAGCCTGGTATGCCATCACTTTTTATGTTTTACTTGTAATCGGCATTGTGTTGATAATCAGATGGAATGCAGTGAAACAGGTTCAGCTTTCTAAAAACCTTGAGTTGGAAAGAATGCAACATGCCCAGGACCAGCGCATCAATGAAATGAAGTTTCAGTTTTTCACAAACATATCCCACGAATTCAGAACACCTTTGACACTCATACTGGCCCCAATAAAAGAATTACTGGGAAATGATTCAAAAAACGAGTTGCCGGAAAACGTAAAGCATAAATTGCATGTGGTTCAGCGAAATGTAAAACAATTAACGAGGTTGGTTAATCAATTGCTCGATTTTAGAAAAGTTGAAAGCGGTAAAATGAGATTATCAGCCCGTTATTCCGATATTGAATCTTTCGTGAATGAAGTTTGTTTTCCGTTTGAAGCGCTGGCAAAAATTAATGAGATTGATTTTAAAGTATATTCCAGGATAAAGACAAAATACATTTGGTTTGACCGGGAAAAGTTGGAGATTATCCTGAATAACCTGATATCGAATGCCTTTAAATTTGTAAAAGAGAATGGTAAAATCAGGGTTTCACTTTTTGAAGAAGAAGAAGAAATATTAATCAGTGTTAGCAATAATGGGCCTGGAATTAGTCCTTCCGACGTAAAGCATATTTTCGATCGATTTTATAATATTGAAAAAGGACAGAACTACAGCAGTT
>DATFJO010000326.1:0-2010 GCA_035269145.1 Tangfeifania sp.
ATTTGGTGTTTTCCAGTCTGAATTCATCGCCGTATCATACCATGTTTTTAGGTATTGCTCTGAATCCGGATGTTTGTCCCAAAATTCCCGTAAAGTGCTTTTTGCAAGTATCCTTTTCATAGTTCGCAATCTGGGAACAAATATATTAAATAATTCTCAAAATGGGAACTTTCCCTGAGCGATTTTTATGAAAATTTAATCTGAATGCGGGGTATGACTTTTTTTATCTCATTTCACCTCAAATCCCACACTCTTTAAATCTTCCCAAAAACCGGGGTACGATTTGGTCACCACCATCGGATCTTCAATTTCGAATTGCAGACCGGCCAGTGCCATTGGGGCAAAAGCCAGCGCCATCCGGTGGTCGTGGTAAGTTTTTACAACAGGTATTTCTTTTTTAAGTTGTAAATCAATTTGGCCATCCCACTCCAGTTCTCCGTGTTTGGGTTCAGTTATTTCCGCACCAAATTTTGCCAGCTCATTCTGAAGCGCTGCAACCCGGTCGGTTTCTTTTATTTTCAGGGTTTTTAATCCGGTAAAATGAAACGGGATTCTTTTTGCGATACACAAACAGGCCATTGTTTGTGCAACATCCGGATTTTCAATAAAATCCAGTATCAGTTTTTGAAGTGGCTGTGCTATTGTTTTTTTCAGCAGCACTCCGTTTTCCTGCTGTACCGATTCAACGCCCAAACGCTTGAACCATTCTGCAATGTTGGCATCGCCCTGCAAACTTTCAAGCAGCAGGTTTTCAAGGAAAATTTCGCCTTCATCTGCAAGCGCCATAATTTCGTACCAGTAAGATGCGCCCGACCAGTCGGCTTCCACCGTAAAATCCATCGGAAAATATTTTTGTTCGGGCACGTAAATGGTGTTCTCTTTCCACTCGTAGCGGACGCCAAATTTTTCCATCAGTTTCAGCGTGAGTTCGATATAGGATCGGGAAGTAACCTCGCCTTTCAGTTTTAAATTCAGCCCGTTTTCAATGGTTGGTGCAACCATCAGCAAAGCCGAAATATACTGGCTCGAAATGCTTCCATCTAATTCAATGGTTTTTCCTTTTAGGTGTGAGCCAAAAATTTTCAGTGGCGGAAAACCCTTATTCTCGGCGTATTCAATTTTGGCACCCAGCTCATTCAGGGCATCCACCAGAATTTTGATGGGGCGTTGTTTCATTCGTTCCGAACCGGTAATTTCCCATTCGCCTACAATTTTTGCCAGGAAAGCCGTGAGAAAACGCATGGCCGTTCCCGCATGACCGATATCGAATTTGTTTTGATTGGAAAAAAGTGCATTCAGCAAAACCTTTGTATCGTCGCTGTCCGATAAATTGCGAACAGGAAAAGGGCTGTAACTTAATGCATTGATGATGAGCACCCGGTTGCTGATACTTTTTGATGCGGGCAGGTTAATTCGCCCTTCTGTTTTGGTTTTACTGACTGAAATTTGATACTTCATTTTTTGATTGTCTTTGTGATTCTTTGAATCTTCGTGTCTTTGTGGCTTTTTTAACTGCCACTAAGTCACCAGGGCACAAAGGCTCCCGAAGATTATATGTTTTTGTAATAATTTAAAGCTTCAAAAATCAAATCTTTATCACAGTTTTGATTAATGGCGATTTCGCCAATTTCAGGAAGTAATGTGAAATTGATTCGCCCTGACTCGTTTTTTTTGTCATGCGTCATCAGCTCAAATAATTGCTCAAAGTCGTTTTCTTCAATTTCGAATTTCCCATAAATTTTTAACAGCCAGCTCGTCAGCTCCTTCAGTTCTTTTTCTGAAAAACCACTATTTTTTGCAGACAAAAATAATTCAACAATCATTCCGTAAGCCACTGCGTAACCGTGAAGCACCGGCCGGTTTTGTTCCATTGCCAGACTTTCGAAAGCATGACCGGCAGTGTGACCAAAATTCAATGCTTTGCGAATGTTGTTTTCCGTAAAATCATTGGCTACAAAATGAGTTTTTACTTCTACCGAGTGCCGTATTATTTCCTGGAGTAGTTCGTAA
>DATFJO010000327.1:0-2761 GCA_035269145.1 Tangfeifania sp.
AACTGCTGCTTTGCCAACTGCCTGAAGAAGCCGGTTTTTGCTGTTCAAAAGGATTGTAATCCGGATCCACTTTAATTTCCGGAAATGATCTTTCACCTGTTTCTTTCCCGCGAACCGGGATGTCGATACTTCCGCTTTGATCAAAATCGATGGAAGGCACCACGTTGTGTTTTCCAAGTGATTCGCGCACCGCAGCATGAATTATTTGCCAGATGGCGCGGTCATTTTCAAATTTAATTTCTGTTTTTGTGGGGTGAACATTGATATCGATGCCTGCGGGATCGAGATCGAGGAATAAAAAATAGGATGGAAAAGTATCTGCGGGCAGCAGTTTTTCGTAGGCCTGCATCACGGCTTTATGAAAATAAGGATGACGCATGTATCGTTTGTTGACAAAGAAAAACTGTTCTCCCATTGTTTTGCGGGCAAATTTTGGCTGGCCGGCGTAACCGGTAATTTTTACAAGACTGGTATCTTCCTGAACCTGCACCAGACTCTGGTTGATGCTTTTCCCGAAAATATCCACAATCCGCTTGCGGTAATTGGTTTTGCCCAATTCGTAAAGCGGCGAATAATTGTGAAAAAATGAAAACTGTATCTCAGGGTTCGGAATTGCTATCCGCTGAATTTCGTTGATAATATGCTTGAGTTCGGTTGTGTTGCTCTTTAAGAATTTGCGGCGCGCCGGAACGTTAAAGAAAAGGTTTTTTATTTCGAGTGTCGTTCCGTTGTTGCAGGCAACCGGTTCCTGTTTTTTTACTTCGGAACCAACAATGTGCAGCAGTGTACCCACTTCATCCTCCACTCTTTTTGTGCGCAGTTCAACATCGGCAATGGCTGCCACCGAGGCAAGCGCTTCACCACGAAACCCCATGGTGCGAATGCAAAACAGGTCGTTGGCCGAAAGAATTTTTGATGTGGCGTGTCGTTCAAAAGCCATGCGTGCATCGGTGGGCGACATGCCGCAACCGTTATCGGCAATTTTAATCAGGGTTCTGCCGGCATCCTTTATATGGATGGTAATTTCACTGGCGCCTGAATCGAGCGCATTCTCGACCAACTCTTTCACCACCGAAGCGGGCCGTTGAATCACTTCTCCGGCGGCAATCTGGTTGGCTACTGCATCGGGTAATAACTGTATTATATCACTCACTAACCTAAGAAATCTGAATAAAAGAATAAATAACCTATCAATGCGAGAATCATAATCAGAATGATCAACCTGGTGTTGGAAGCTTTGCGGGCTCTTTCAGTAGTTTTGGAATGGCCTCCCTGCGCCATACGAAACTGTCCTTTAACATTCGGCTTGAAAGGCTTTCCATCGTCCTTTTTTTCTTCAAAAATGCCCAACTCCTCTTTTATCCTTCTTTCCCGCTCATCGCGTTCTTCCTTGTCCGGATCGTAAAACCGCGGATTAATGTGGAACTTCCTCGAAGCGGGTGTATGAAAAAAACGCCCTATCATATTCACTTATTTATATTAAAACACAAAGATAATGTTTATTCAACAAAATTTATTCCACAATAAAACTGAACTTATTCATGCTGATTTTGTCAGGATAGCTTTTAAACTTTGCTCATCCAGCACAACCGGATTTCCTTTCATGCTGCTGGCTTTTTTAGCTTTTTCAACCAACTCCGGATAATCTGTTTCCGTCATTCCAAAATCTGACAAACGTGGTATTCCCAAATCACTCATACGCTCTTTCACCCATTTAATACCATCTTCAGCACCAGCTTCCGGATTACCCGTTAAAATCTGTGCAATTTCGTCATACTTTAACACTTTATCTGCCAGGTTCGCTTTCGATACCGCTTTCAGGTTTTCCTCCATTACTGCCGGCAACAAACAAGCACAAACCGCTCCGTGCGGCGCCGGAAACATCCCTCCCAACGGCCCTGCAAATCCGTGTACAGCACCCAGTTTTACATTGGCCAGTGCCATTCCTCCCAGCAAGCTGGCCATTGCCATATCTTCGCGGGCTTCCAAATCATTTCCGTTTTTATAAGCTTTCACCAACGATTTTGAAATCCGTTGCATGCCTTCGCGGCAAAAATGATCGACAAACGGATTGGATTGGTTGGATACAAATGTTTCGAGCAGATGCGTGAGTGCATCCATACCTGATGTGGCCGTAACTTCCGCCGACATTGAAAGTGCAAGTTCCGGATCGACTACTGCCACATCGGCAAACATCAGCTCACTGCGCAGGCTCACTTTTACTTTATGCTCCGGTGAATGGATTACCGCATTTTTGGTGACTTCTGCCCCGGTTCCCGAAGTGGTTGGAATCGCAATAAACGGCAGTGGTCTCACCGCCAGTTGTTTCCCTTTCCCAATCACTTCCAGGTAATCGGACAGTTCACCGGCATTGGGCGTTAAAGCTGCAATTGCTTTGGCTGCATCAATAACACTGCCGCCACCCATTCCGATAACCACAGCGCAACGGTTTTTACGGGCAATTTTTACCCCTTCATCAATAATACCGGTAGTAGGTTCTTTTTCCACACTAAAACGAGTAATTTCAAAATCTGAAGCGGGAAAACTACCGGTCAGCAAATTTGCACGTTCAGTATTTTTCCCGGTTACCAGTAAAATACGTTTGCCAAAACCTGAAAGCAATTCAGGCACTTTAGCCAGTGTTCCACTTCCGAAAATAATTTGCGACGCTGTAGAAAAATTAAAATTTAATCCCATCCTTTATCGTTTGGAAATACATTTGAAAATTTGATACTGCTCCGTGGTTCAGCCATCATGCCGG
>DATFJO010000328.1:0-3137 GCA_035269145.1 Tangfeifania sp.
AGGAAACCCGTAAAATGGTGCATGAATTTGGCGATAACAGCCGGGTAGTCTGGTCGTGCGGCGGAGGAATGCCACCGGATGTAACAACTGAAAATATTAAAGCGTTTAAGGAAACAATTGATGAAGAAGTAAAATGAATAAGAGAAAACCACATAGGCATAGGTACATAGGTCACATCAGAAAATTCATCTTCTTATGTACTCTTTTGCGCCTATATGGTTAAAAAGTTTTGTTTTACCAGGTGTATGGAGGGATATAAATCGAAAAATATGAAATGAGATGAAAAAAATAATCTGTTTATTATTGGTAATTGCCGCAGTGCAGTTAAATGCTCAGGAAATCACAAAGTTCAGTATTCAAATCGATAAAGAACGCATCGATGCTCCGGTTTCGGTTGCACTCGACGCATTAAACTACAACACTGACAAGGGGTCCCTGGTGCTTTATGAAGTAAACGCGAGCGGAGAAAAACTTATTCCAAGTCAACTTGAACCCGGCCACTCGGCAAAGCTTTGGTTTATTTTAGAGGGAATTTCAGCTAAAAATTCAACCCGCAATTTCATCCTTAAAAATGAAGGAAATACCGAAAATCAGGAACCGAAAATCGAAGTATTAAAAAAACAGAAAGACCTCGGTTTGGTGGTAAATGAAAACCCAATTTTAAATTACCGTTTTGGAACAACCTTCCCGCCCGAAGGCGTCAATCCATTATACAAACGTTCCGGTTTTATTCATCCGCTATGGTCGCCCGGAGGAGAAGTACTGACACGCATTCAGCCATCCGACCATTACCACCACTACGGAATCTGGGGACCATGGACAAAAACTCATATCGGAGAGCGCGAAGTGGATTTCTGGAACCTCGCAAAAGGGCAGGGAACCGTAAAATTTGCAGGATTTTTATCACAAACTGAAGGGGATATTTTCAGCGGATTTCAGGCTTTGCAGCAACACGTTGATTTTGGCGGGCAGGGGCCAGACCAAGTAGCCATGAACGAAATTCTGGATGTACGGGTGTGGAATATTTCAGATGATATCCGGGTAATCGACTACACCACCACTTTAAACAGTCCGCTGGAAAACGGAATCATGCTCGATGCCTATCGTTATGGAGGCGGCATTGGTTTCAGGGCAACTGAAAAATGGCACAAAGACAATTGCACGGTGCTTACTTCTGAAGGGAAAACGCGAATTGATGCAGATGGTTCGAATGCCCGTTGGTGTATTGTGGAAGGAGAATCGGGAGCGGAAGCCGGAAGGTCTGGTATTTTGTTCTTAAGCCATCCTTCAAACCGGATGCACCCCGAGCCGATGCGCGTTTGGCCGTTAGATGCCAACGGAGGCCGTGGCGATATGTTTTTCGAGTTTTGTCCCATCCGGCACGATGACTGGAAACTAAATTCTAATCAGAATTATACGCTTAAATACCGAATGGTTGTTTTTGACGGCGAAATGGACGCCGAAACAGCCGAAATGTATTGGAACGGTTTCGCAAAAATGCCGAAAATTAACCAATAAAAAATCTGTGAATCTCTGGCAAAATAAGAAAATCGCCACAGATTCACAGATGAAAAAATTGATGAAATACTCAAATCAAAAATATCCGTACCAGGAAGAAAGCTATAAAATCATTGGGATTTGTATGGAAGTTCATCGTATTCTTGGAAAAGGATTTTTGGAAATTGTGTACAAAGATGCGTTGGAATACGAATTTAAACAGCAAAATATACTTTATGAAAGGGAAAAGAAATATGAAATTGAATACAAAAACATAATTCTACCTCACCATTTTTACGCAGATTTTGTCGTTTTTGATAAAATTATACTTGAGGTTAAAGCGCAACAGGGAATTGTAGAAAATCATTATAAATGGGTTATTAATTACCTTGCAGTATCGAAATGTAAATTAGGTTTAATCGTAAATTTTGGAGAAGATTCATTGATTACAAAACGTGTCATTTTATAAAATAAATCTGTGAATCTGTGGCAAAATAAAAAGGTCGCCACAGATTCACAGATTAAAAAATTAGATCGAAATGAAAAAAATTAAATTACTCTTTCTTATTCTTTCAGTCACAATTTTTGTGGCAACAGCACAACCAAAAGTTACTGCTGAGAAAGTGGGCGATAAAATTGAATTCAGGGCAAACGGAAGCCTGATTACCAGTTACATTGTTTCAGAATTTGAGAAATACCCTTTCTTTTTTCCGGTGAATGGTCCTTCAAAAGCCAATGTAACTTCCATGCGAAATTCACTTTATCCGCATCACAGCTCCTTATTTTTTGGATGCGACAAAGTAAATGGCGGTAACTACTGGCAGGAAGGGTTGGAACGCGGGCAAATTGTTTCGCTGCGGGCCGATATCATTGAAAGCGGTGCAGAAAAAGCAGTCATCGAAAATGAATGCATCTGGACACGACCGGGCGCCGATGCCCCCATCAAAGACAAACGCAAAATAACCGTTTCTGTTCCATCTGAAGATAAATACCAGATTGATTTTGAAGTAACCATGGAAATGCTGATGGATGTAACCATCCAAAAAACAAATCATTCCTTTTTCAGCGGACGAATGGATATGGATTTGGCTGTTGTAAACGGCGGAACAATGGTAAACGCCGAAGGAGAAATTAGCGAAGACGGAACATTTGGCAAACGTTCGCCCTGGATGGATTACCATGGAGAAAGAATGGGTAAAACCGAGGGGATGGCCATTCTGCAACATCCTTCAAACGACTGGTATCCGGCGCCGTGGTTCACCCGCGATTACGGATTCTTTTCACCTACACCCATGTACTGGCCTGAGAACGGAGAAAATACAGTGCTTGAAAAAGGAGAAAAGATTAACTTGCGATACCGCGTAATCGTTCATACCGGAGATCACGAAGAAGCTAAAATTGCACAAGAATTTGTAAAATATTCAAATGAATAAAAAAAGTGGAGCGATATTAATTAGCAATTTACGGGGAATAAAATCCCATACTTTGAACCTTGAACTTTAAACTTTAAACAATATTATCATGAAAAGAAGAAATTTTTTAAAAAACACTGCCGCCACAACTGCCGGAGCTATGGTAATTCCTACCATTGTTCCTTCCTCTGTTTTTGGGAAAAATGCGCCAAGTAATAAAATCAATGT
>DATFJO010000329.1:0-3720 GCA_035269145.1 Tangfeifania sp.
AACAACCTTTTTACTATTTTCATTTTTAAACACATACGGAAAAGCATGCAATCAAATTCAGCCTGACACAACAATTGTACGTTTAAATTCCGGCATCAAAGCCATTGCAATTGCAGGAATTGATTCAGAAGACCAACCAAATAATCAGATCATTGACAATCTAAAAAAGGTATCCATTCCGGGGAGCTATATTCAGATTAATCTTTCAGATACTGAGTTGTCTCCGGTAAACCTGAATCATATAAAATCAGCAACTATTTCTTCCCGGAAGGAAAACCGGCTGCAAAACTGGCTGAACAACAATAAGACCGGCCAGGATATATTAGAGCAGTGGTTTGAGCGTCAACCCGACGGCAGTTTTAGTACAGGGTTTCTTGAAAAATCAGGGCTGATTAATGAATCTCTGGCCGAAACACTCATGGAAGAAGGGACATCCAATAAAAAAGCAGCAACTTACTTCACAAATTCCCCGCTAAATGAAACTTATTTGATGATTTTCGATTTTCGGAATGTTCAGACAATGGATGATTATTACGATGACATCAATACCGACAGCAGGGAGCGTATTTTAAGAGGTTACATTGCATCGGTCAACACCTGTATTTTTAAGTTCGACTTTAACAGATCAGTAGCCGAAAAATTTCTAAATGATTATTTTACAGTGAACGACGATGCCCCTGCACAGGCAAAACAGGAAGCTTTCGACAGGTCAGAATTTCCTTTCTTTTTTGTAACAATGCGCGAAGATGAGATTGCTTCGGTCCAGCCACATGCAAATCATGATATTGTCCCCGCAGAAATTAAAAGCGATGAAGAATTGCTGGATGCCCTGGCCGAATTGGCCGTAAAAAATATAACCGACTTAATTGATGAAGGTGAAATTTCTTTATCAGCCAGCCGGGTTATTAAAACCACAAAACCAATTACAGCCGGAATCGGAGCCAAAGAGAACCTTAGGTTCGATCAGCGCTTTGGCGTTTATGAAAACCGCATCGCGTTCAACGGAAAAGTAAAACCAAAAAGAATTTCTGTGGTAAAATCGATGAAAATTGCTGATAATACCACCGATAAATCTAACGACAGAAATTATTCCGCATTCTACAAAATTGCAGGCGGCAAAGTGAATAAAAACGAAATGTTTTTAAAAAAGAAATACGATGCGGGCATCAACTTGTTTGCCGGTAATACCATAAGCGGATTGTCGGGCACAACCGGCAGGTTTGAATACTATTTTTCAAAAGCTATGGGAGGTGCCGTAATTCCGGGAAAAAAAGCAAAAGGACTGACTTCAGTTAAACTCTATTTTGAAGCAGCACAAAAGGAAAAATCCTATCAGCTTTTCAATCAATCTGAAAATTTCACATTCACCCGCGGAAGTATCGGTATTGAAAAAGAATATCGTCCTCTTCCTTTCATGCACTGGGGGCCTTTTGTTGGCTACGGACTGGAATATACAACCTGGGAAAATTCTGAATTTTTATTGTCGACAAATTTTGCTGAATTTGGCGCACGACTTGGAATCAACCTTCGTCACAACGTCCAAATTATAGGTTCGGCAACTTATTACCACCTCATAAAATCGGTTTTGATGGATGAAAACAGAGATGTGGCAGATCCCGATTTTAATTACCCTGATACATTTACTGACCGCACCGGGTACGGATACAGCATTGGTCTGAGAATTATGCTTTAAGCTAAATTTACATCAAAAAAGTTTATTTCTTTTCCCCCGGATTTTACTCCAAATTAAGCCATTATATCGAATTATAGCGCCGTTCGTTCTAATTTTCAAAAACTTAAAAAGAGTAATATTGAATTTGGCTGACGAAATGGGTTAAAATCAATTTTGTTTAAACATTAAAACAACAAACTTAAACACAGCAAGTTACAAGGCAGCGCAACAACACAAAGTTTAAATTGTTCATCCCGGCATAAAGATTCTTTATAATGCATAGAGAAAATCAACTAATAAAAGACATTGAAATCTTTTTGAATCGTTTTATCCTTCCTATATTTGTTTAGACAAAATAAAAATAACAATTAAAAAATAAATGCCATGACTCAAGTTCAATTCAACGACGCCCTTCTTAGTTTAAAAGAAAAACTGCACTATTATGCACTTAGTTTAACTTCAGACACTGAGCGTGCAGACGACCTCCTGCAGGAAACCATGTTGAAAGCACTGACTTACCGCGATAAGTTCAGGGAAAACACGAATTTTAAGGCATGGATTTACACCATCATGAAAAACACCTTTATTAATGACTACAGAAGAAATGTGAAAACCCGTAATACGTTCGACCATTCGAACAACGATTTTCACCTGCTGTTTTCAAAAGATAAAGTTTATCCTTCGCCGGATTCGTTCTACAGTACCAAGGAAATTCATAAAAGTATCGATTCGCTCGATGATGAATACAAAGTTCCGTTCACTATGTTTTTAGACGGATACAAATACAAAGAAATTGCCGACGAACTCGATTTACCGCTTGGAACCGTGAAAAGCAGAATTTTCTTTACCCGTAAAAAACTTGAAAAATCATTGCACGAATATTCAGATAATTAACAATTTGAAATAACGTTATTAGAAAAGATCTTCGGTTTTCCGGAGATCTTTTTTTATTTTACACGGGTACCAAAAATATAGAGTTATGAAAAAAAATATAGCCGTTCACCTGGCAGAAGGTTTTGAAGAAATTGAAGCAATTAGCATTATCGATGTGTTGCGAAGAGCTGAATTTAATGTAGCGATTGTTTCTGTGACAGGCAAAAAAGAAGTCACCAGCAAACAAGGAGTCACAATTGTAGCTGACCAACTCTTTGAGAACACAGACTATGAAAACACAGACATGATTGTTTTACCGGGTGGGATGCCCGGAGCCAAGCACCTGAAAGAACATCAACCCTTAGGGGAAAAAATTCTGGATTTCAATAAAAAAGACAAACCGATTGGAGCCATTTGTGCTGCCCCGATAGTTTTGAGTAATTTGGGAATTCTCGAAAACAAGAATGCAACGTGTTTCCCGGCCTTCGAAGACGAACTTAAAGGAGCCAACGTAACCGGCAACGATGTGGAAGTTGATGGAAAAATAATTACCGGAAAAGGCGCGGGAGTTGCCATAAAGTTTGCGCTGCAAATTGTTGAATTTTTTAATGGGAAAGAAACAGCCGATAGTTTAGCTGAAAGAATGATTGCCACAAGATAGCTCAAAATAAAAAACCGCTCCAATACTTTTCAAAAGAGCGGTTCTTTTTATTTTTCTTCTCTAAAAATTCTATAATCGCTCAAAAATCCAATCTCTTGCATTCACAAAAGCCTGGATCCACGGGGCAATTTCATCCTTTTTCCGATCGTCTGGATAGTTGGCCCATTGCCACGGAACAAATGCCCGCTCAAGGTGTGGCATCATGGCCAGATGACGACCGTCTTTTGAGCAAATAGCAGCAGTGGCAAAATGCGAACCGTTCGGATTGGCAGGATATTCATCGTGGCTGTATTTCATGGGGATGTGGTATTCCATTTCATTGAACGGCAGGTAAAATTTCCCTTCGCCGTGTGCCACCCAAATTCCCAGTTTCATGCCTTCCATGTTGCCCAGCATCACCGATTGGTTCTCAAGAATATCGACATTCAAAAAGGCGGACTCAAATTTATGCGATTCGTTGTGTTCCATATGCGGTTTGATGCTGTGATCCGGGTAAACCAAATCGAGTTCAACC
>DATFJO010000330.1:0-12488 GCA_035269145.1 Tangfeifania sp.
CTTCGCGCGGCCAACTGATGCGCATACTGTTTTGCGACATTTCGAGCCCTGACACTGCCACCCCTCCGGCATTTACTGCTTTCCCGGGAGCATAATCAATATTTTCAGTAAGATAAGAAGCAGCATCAGCTGTACATCCCATATTCGATGCTTCAGCCACCAGATAACATCCGTTCTTTACAAGTTCTTTTGCATCAGCCAAATTCAGTTCATTTTCAGTAGCGCACGGAATAGCAACATTCATGGGTACTTCCCACGGATGACGCCCCGGAACAAACTTGGCACCGAACTCTTCGGCATAAGGTTCCACCACATCGTTATTGGTAGCTCTCAGTTCGAGCAGGTATTCCAGTTTATCGCCAGTTACTCCCTGCGGATCGTAAATATAACCGTCAGGGCCGGAGATGGTCACTACTTTACCACCCAGTTCGTTAACTTTTGTAATGGCGCCCCAGGCAACATTTCCAAATCCGGAAACTCCCACCATCTGGCCTTCGATATCTTTTCCGATGCGGTGCAACATGTGCTGTGCAAAATAAACAGCACCAAATCCGGTAGCTTCCGGGCGAATGAGGCTTCCACCCCAGCCTACTCCTTTGCCGGTTAAAACTCCGGTAAATTCATTTCGCAGTCGCTTGTATTGTCCAAAGAGGTAACCTATTTCCCGGCCACCAACTCCAATGTCGCCGGCAGGCACATCGGTATTCGGACCAATGTGGCGATACAATTCAGTCATAAACGACTGGCAGAAGCGCATGATTTCGCCATCTGATTTTCCTTTCGGGCTGAAATCCGATCCGCCTTTTCCACCGCCCATAGGCAGGGTGGTTAAACTGTTTTTAAAGGTTTGCTCAAAACCCAGAAATTTCAGAATACTTAATGTAACACTGGCGTGAAAACGCAACCCACCTTTGTAAGGGCCGAGTGCAGAATTAAATTCAACACGGTAGCCGCGGTTTACCTGTACTTCGTTGCGGTCGTCGACCCACGGCACCCGAAACATAATTACCCGTTCGGGTTCTACCATGCGTTCCAGAATATTGGCACGCTGATACCTGGGATTCTGCTTATAAAAATCCCAAACCGAACCAATTACTTCTTCTACTGCCTGGTGAAATTCTTTTTCTCCCGGTGTCCTGTCCTGCAGGTGGGAAATGAACTCATCTATATTTGTTTTCATTATTATGAATGGTTTAAAATAAAGGGGTAAAGTTAGATATCTTCCTTATTAAAAAATACAGTTTATATCACATTCATTAAAAAAATCAAACACTGATTATCAGTAAATTACAGACGGTAAAAAGATGTTAAATAACAGCCCCTGACAATCGTCAGGATTTTGGGAGCAAAAAAAAGCCCTCCCGGCAACGGGAAGGCTTCGATAAAATTTAAAACGAGCGTTATATTTTTACATCATTCCGCCCATTCCACCCATTCCGGGACCTCCGGCTGGCGGGGCTGGCGGATTTTCTTCTTTCTCTTCCACAATCACAGCTTCGGTAGTTAAGAACATACCGGCAATTGAAGAAGCATTTTCAAGCGCAATGCGGGCCACTTTTGCAGGGTCAATAACACCGGCTTCGTAAAGGTCCTGGTATTCGTTGGTACGTGCATTGTAACCAAAATCATCTTTACCTTCGCGTACTTTCTGAACCACAACAGCGCCTTCTTTACCAGCGTTAATAACAATCTGACGCAGCGGCTCTTCAATGGCACGTTTAACGATATCGACACCTGTTTGTTCGTCTTCGTTATCGCCCTGAATCTCGCTCAGCGCATCAATGGCGCGCAGGTAAGCAACACCACCACCGGGAACGATTCCTTCTTCCACAGCAGCACGGGTTGCACTCAGTGCATCGTCAACACGGTCTTTTTTCTCTTTCATTTCAACTTCTGAAGCTGCACCCACATAAATTACTGCAACACCACCGGCCAGTTTAGCCAAACGTTCCTGCAGTTTTTCCTTGTCGTAGTCAGAAGTAGTGGTTTCAATCTGTTTTTTAATTTGTGAAACGCGGGCTTTAATGGTATCAGTGTCACCTGAACCGTTAACAATAGTAGTATTTTCTTTGTCAACAGTAATTTTTTCAGCTTCACCAAGCATATCCAACGTTGCCTGCTCCAGCTTCATACCTTTTTCTTCGGTAATAACTGTTCCGCCGGTCAGCACTGCAATATCCTCGAGCATTTCTTTACGACGGTCGCCAAAACCAGGAGCTTTTACAGCACATACTTTTAACGAACCACGCAAACGGTTAACAACCAGTGTAGCCAGTGCTTCACCATCCACATCTTCAGAAATAATCATCAGCGGGCGACCACTTTGTGCAGTAGCTTCAAGTACAGGAAGCAGATCCTTCATAGTGCTGATTTTCTTATCGTGAATCAGGATGTAAGGATTTTCGAGGTCGGCTTCCATTTTTTCGGCGTCGGTTACAAAATAAGGAGAAATGTATCCACGGTCGAACTGCATACCTTCCACTACGTCAACGTAAGTATCGGTACCTTTTGATTCTTCAATGGTAATTACACCTTCTTTGTGAACTTTCTTCATGGCTTCAGCAATCAACGCACCAATTGTGTCGTCGTTGTTGGCTGAAACTTTTGCAACCGATTCAATTTTTTTGTAGTCGTCGCCAATGGTATGTGCCTGATCAGCCAGACTTTTTACAACTCTTAAAACTGCTTTGTCAATACCACGTTTCAAATCCATCGGATTGGCGCCCGCAGCTACGTTTTTCAGTCCAACATTAATAATTGACTGCGCCAAAACAGTTGCAGTGGTTGTTCCGTCACCGGCATCGTCACCTGTTTTCGAAGCCACTTCTTTTACCATTTGTGCACCGAGGTTTTCGTATGCATCCGGAAGCTCAATTTCCTTGGCTACAGTCACACCGTCTTTGGTCATTTGAGGTGCACCAAATTTTTTCTCGATTACTACGTTTCGTCCTTTCGGGCCCAGTGTTACTCTAACAGCGTTGGCCAACTGGTCAACACCTGACTTGAGTCTGTCACGGGCTTCAATGTCGAATTTAATTTCTTTTGCCATTTTATTTTCTTTTTTTGAATTTGTTTGATTAAGCAATGTACAAAACGTCAGTTTGTGACATCAGCAAATAATCTTTGCCATCAATAAGCAATTCGGTTCCTGAATATTTGCCATAAAAAACAACATCACCCACTTTAACTTCCATGGGTTCGTCTTTTTTGTCAGCACCGACTAAAACTACAGTTCCTTCCTGTGGTTTTTCTTTTGCTGAATCCGGGATAATGATCCCGCTTTGTGTTTTTTCTTCGGCTTCCCTTGGTTCAACAAGGATTTTTCCAGCCAGAATTTTACCTTTTAGTTCTGCCATTGTTTTGTTTTTTTATTATTAAACATTTTTTTCAAAAATCGACACACTTCAATATCACATTTTATGCCAACTGCGCTGAAAATCCTTTTAGCAGCGGAAAGTAGACAAAATTGCATTAGAGACTAAGGCAAGCCAGCAAGTAAAACTCACAACGCATTGAAATACAACACAAAAAGACAAATGACATTGTTTCTGACAGGCTGACAGTAAATAAAAAGTGAAAATTATTCGAAACGGTAATCGGGAATATTACGGAAGCCACGCAGGAAATCGGCGGTTTTCATCCGCTTCTTGCCCGAGAGTTGGAGGTCGGTAATTTCGAGCCAGCCATTTTTGCAGGCTACATTCAGGTAGTTTTCATCGTCGGAATCGATAGTTCCGGGGCTGACAGTTTCTGCTGAAATTACGGGCTGTGCAAAAAATATTTTACAGGGAAGGGTGCGTCCGTTTCCTTTGTGCACCAGGTTGGCCCAGGCAGCAGGATGGGGCGACAAGCCACGAATTAAATTCCGCACAGTTTCCACGTCTTTTTTCCAGTCAATTTTACAGTCTTCCTTAAAAATTTTAGGCGCTGGTTTTATCTCTTCTTCAGAGGTCAGTTCAGATTGCGGAACAGGTTTTACTTTTCCTTTTGCCAGCGCATCCACAGTTTGAAGTATTAGTTTGGCACCAACATCCATTAACCGATCGTGAATATCGCCCACGGTATCATTCCTGCCAATTTTAATCTCTTTGCGAAACAGGATTTTGCCGGTATCGATTTTTTGGTCGAGCAGAAAAGTGGTTACACCGGTTTTGAGCTCGCCGTTAATAATGGCCCAGTTTAAAGGAGCAGCGCCCCGGTATTGCGGCAACAGCGAACCATGCAGATTGAAGGTTCCGAGTGGGGGCATGTTCCACACAATTTCAGGAAGCATACGGAAAGCCACCACCACCTGCAAATCGGGTTGCAAAGCCCGCAATGCTTCTACAAAATCAGGATTTTTCAATTTTTCGGGTTGCAGAACCTGGAGATCATTTTGCAACGCATATTTTTTCACCGCCGATTCAGTGAGTTTTTTACCCCTGCCGGCAGGTTTATCAGGAGCAGTTACTACTCCTACCACATTGTAGCCGCCTTCTACCAGTGCTTTCAAACTGGCAACAGCAAAATCCGGGGTCCCCATAAAAACGATACGAAGTTCTTTCCCTGTCATCGGTCAAAATTTTTAGCAAAAATAATCATTCAGTTAAATTATCAGACCTTTTTGCGGGTTAAACATATATTAACAAGGAAGTTCTGTGTTTTTAAAAATATTTAGCCGGGGGAAATGCAACCTGTTTTTATCTTAAACGGGTATTTCCTTTTTGCGCTTTTGGCCAGTACGGACAATGCCGGCAACCGTTTGCACAGCAGAATCCACGGCGGGTAAGGAAATCTGCTGTCATTACACGGTAACCATTTTCCATGTAGTAATCGCGGCCTTCCACCAGGCCGTCGTCAAAGGAAATATTGTCGTCAAAATAATTATCATCGTAACTCATAGTTCGCCATAATCAAAAAAGAAAACGTAAATTTAAGCAAAATAATCATGGAATTATGGGAATTGAACGCGATTATCTGATGCGGCAACTGATGATGCTTTTCGAAGTTATTCAAAAAATTCTGGGCTACCGGAAAAAGGGAGATAAAAAACAGGCGCTTCAGCAAATCAACTATTTTTATACTTGTCTGAAAATCGATGAAGATGTCCGTTCAAAATCCATTGAAGAGTTTCTGGATTTTTTGGTCGGCAAGAAAAAGCTGACCAATGAGCAGATTGAAATGGTAGCCATTGTTTTAACTGAGCAGGGAGAACTTGCAGAAGAGATGAAGGAGAAAACAGATTTCTTCCGAAAATCATATTTTTTACTCGACAAGGTAGAACGTGAAAGCACCAGTTTTTCAATGGAGCGCCAGATGAAACTTTCAAAACTGCGGGAATATCTGAACTAACAAATACTGAATGTGTGATAACAACTGCAATGAATTCAGTCACTAATAAATTCAGCAACTGAACAGTTTTACAATTTTGCAGTTTTACAATTTCACAAAAAGAACATCGCCACACCACCCACTGTAATAATTGCCCCCAGAATTTCTTTCCAGTTCACTTTTTCTTTAAAAATAATAATGGATGGAGCAATGATAAGCACCGGCGTGATCGCCATTAAAGTGGCAGCAATTCCGGCAGCAGTATGTTGCACGGCAAGCAGCGAAAATGAAACACCCAGAAACGGACCAAAAAATGCACCGAGTGTAATGCGTTTCATAGCTGATTTATGTTTTAAAGCTGCCCACACCCGTGGCCACCGTTTCATAAAAATAAAAAGAATGGAAAACCCTGCAATACCAGCCAGCACGCGAATTTGCGATGCCGAAAATGCATCGTATTCGCCCATGCCTTTTTTACTGAGCACCAGCCCGGTGGCCTGCCCGATGGCGCCTCCGAGCGCCAGCAATATTCCGGGGATGGAATAGCTGGATTTCAGCTTCCGGACAATGGAACCATTCATCGTGGTTTTTTCACGTTTCAAAATAACAAGGACGATGCCTGACATGGTAACCCCCATTCCCAGCCAGCTTTGCGCATCGAGTACCTCACCCAAAACCAGCCAGCCAACCAACGCAGCAAATGGCGGAGCAAGTGACATCATGAGCATTGAAATGCGTGCGCCAACCACAACAAACGCCTGAAAAAGCAGCAAATCGCCAATTACAAAACCTACCAGCCCCGAAACTGCCAGCCATTGCCACTGGAAAAGGGTGGCATCAGCGGGAAAGAAAAAACCACGTGCAAACCAGCTGTAAATACCAATAAAAAAGAACGCCATTACCAAACGGATAAGGTTCACAGCCAGCGAACCCACTTTTTTCCCTGCCGACTCAAAGGCCATGCTGGTGACCGTCCAGAAAACCGCGGTTAATACGCCAGCTATTTCGCCAAAATACTCTTGCATCATGATGGCCGCAAAAGTAGCAATTCCGCGAAATAAAAAAGCCCTTCTTTCGAAAGGCTTTTTGCTTATATCTGTTTATAAAAATTAATTCATTAGTTCACCAACAGTTTCACGCAATTCATCGGCCCGTTTGTCTTTGGCCACTATAATTCCGTTTTTATCGACAATTAAACTTGCCGGGATGGAATTTACAGCGTACAACTGAGCCGCGGCATTGTTCCAGTAAGATAAATCTGAAACGTGTGTCCATGTGAGGTTGTCGTCTTCGATGGCCTGCAACCATGCATCTTTTTCACGGTCGAGTGAAACACCGAACACATAAAAACCATCGTCTTTATAGTCGTTAAAAACAGCTACAACATTTGGGTTCTCGCGGCGGCACGGGCCACACCAGGCTGCCCAGAAATCGAGCAGCGTATATTCGTGCTGAGAGTAAACATCCGAAAATGTGACCGGGTTTCCTTCAGTATCGTTCATTGTAAAATCTGGCGCTTTTTGTCCCACCGCAACGGTTTTTAATTTGGCAATCCGCTCTTTCAGTGCCTGGATGGCTGGCAAAGACTCCAGTTCCTCATCCAGGGAATAAACCAGTTCTTCCAGTTCTTCCAGTTCCAAACCGTATTGAATGCGCGAAATAAAATAAGGCGTTGCATACGAAGCCGGGTTTTCACGCACAAATTCTTCCTGCAACTCAGTAGTACTTTCGTACAATGCATTTACTTCCTCCATCAATTCGCCGGCCTTTGCTGTGTCGCCCTGTGCACTGAATTCACGTGCCTGCTGGTAAAGGGCCATGTATTCTTCGCCAATTTTCTGGATACGTTCGTTCACACGGGTGTACTCTTCGTGGGTTTGCGAACCGGTAACTTCCGCGCTTGCCAGTGAGTCGACTTTCCCGGAAACAGTGATGTCGGAGTTTTCAACAAAAACCATGGTTTTGGCCCGCTGACCAAGCACCGAAATGTAATGATCTTCCGGATGGTCGACTTTGCCTTTTAGAATAGCAACACCCTCAACTATCTCCGCAGTATCCACCGGAATCCAGTTCGATTCACCACGTTTTTCAAGAAGGATCTGACCTTCAGCTCCCTCCAAATCAACTTTTATTTCAAAACCGTCTTTCTTCTGCTGATTACAGGCAAAAAAAGCAACAGCTATAGTTAGAATCAATAATTTTTTCATTTCCTCTTTACAATTAAATTTTACCTAATAAGAATTTGTGGTGCAAGATAGGAAATCAAACCGACTATGAAAAACATTGAGGTACTGGTTCACTTACTGAAAATGATTATTTTGCAACGACAAATAAAATGGTATGCGTAAAATTTTGATAATAAACAATGCTGAACCCGGGATAACCGAATTTGTTGAACCGCTGCAAAAAATCGTTGGAGAAGAAGGAATGGAAAGCTTTCTTTTGGAATATGCCGAGGCTCCGGAATTCAACTACGGAAAATTTGACAGCATCCTGATGTCCGGTTCTCCGCAGGGTGACGATATTGCAGAGCATCACGTTTCATACTTCCAATGGTTAAAGGAAACTCGCAAACCTGTGCTGGGAATTTGCGCCGGGCACCACATAACTGGGTCACTTTTTGGCTCTGAATTATTGCGAAGCGAGGAACCTGAGTCGGGCGATTTCAATATTGAACTGCTCACTGACGATCCACTATTCAACGGGCTGCCCAAAACAATTAAAGTGAAACAGATGCACAACGATTCGGTTACTTTGCCTCAGGGTTTCGAATTGCTTGCAACTTCTGCCACCTGCAAAAACCAGCTCATGAAACACAAAAACAAACCGCTTTACACCTGCCAGTTTCACCCTGAATTTTACAATAAGGATTTAATCGGGAATTTTTTAAAAATTGAGGCAGACAAAGAAACAGAATGATGTATCTTTAAATAATTTCTGAATTTAGATTAAATAAAATATCTGATGAAAAATGAAGATAATATAAGGCGGCAGCAGCGTTTTTCCAACTATAAAAAAGCATTAACCCAACTCGTTGGCGGAATTATTTTTCAATGAACTGATTTTCAGACTTCGACTACGCTCAGTCTGACAGTCACAGTGAGCGGAGTCGAACTGTGATTCAGCATATTACAATTTAATTCCGCCAACAGGTTAACCCAATTGGAAAATGCAATAAATATTCAAAACAGCCGGGAATTAACTGAACTTGAAAAACAAGGACTAATCCAGGCTTTTGAATTTACACATGAACTTGCATGGAATACCCTGAAAGATTTTTTTGAATACCAGGGAAATACTTCGATCACCGGATCGCGCGATGCAATGCGTGAGGCATTTAACAAAGGAATCATCCAAAACGGAGAAGGCTGGATGGATATGATCAGAAGCCGCAATAAATCATCTCACACTTACAATGAAGAGGTGGCCGAAGAAATTGTATTTCATATCAGGGAAACGTATTATCCACTTTTTGCTGAATTGAAAACTTCACTTGAGACGAGAATTCAATAATAACAGGACTTAATGAACAACACAGGACTAAAATCCCATACAATTCAAGAGTTAACAGATATATTCTCATCCTATCCCGAAATTAAAAAAGTGATACTTTATGGATCGAGAGCCAAAGGCAACTACAAAGAAGGTTCCGATATTGATTTGGTATTGATTGCGCCCAAATTTACACTAACCGATTTAAATAAATTAGAAAATCAGCTCGACGATCTGCTGTTGCCATGGAAAATAGATCTTGCACTTTTCCATCATATCGATAATCCTGACTTAGTCGACCATATAAATCGGGTTGGTATTACAATTTATAAGAATTAAAAAACCGCCCTGTGTCAACACAGAACGGTTTTCAACTAATCAACTTATCTTTTCTCTCTTATTTCCTTTGATATCCTGAAAAATAGTTCCTTTTGAATGCACCGTGTTTACAGCGCGCCCTGAAGGATCAGCATTCCCCTGAAAAGAGGCATCCCATGCGAGCGCTTCGCCGGTGCTGCAGGCAATCGAGGGAACCGAAGGCACACATCCTGCCGCCTGATCCGACGGAAAATGCTCGCTGTAAATGGCGCGGTACATGTATTCTTCCTTGTTTTGTGGCGTATTTACCGGGAACCTGTAACTTGCATTGTCCATCATCTCGTCGGTTACCTGTTCGCCGGCAATTTTTTTCAGGGTGTCAATCCAGCCGTAACCAACGCCGTCGGAAAACTGTTCTTTTTGCCGCCAGGCAACGTTGTGGGGCAGGTATTTTTCAAATCCTTTGCGCAGGCACCATTTTTCAATTTTACCGTCTTTTGCCATTTTGGCTTCCGGGTTAAAACGCATGGCCACATCAATAAATTCTTTGTCGAGGAAAGGAACGCGCCCTTCCACACCCCATGAAGCCAGCGATTTATTGGCACGCAGGCAATCGTACAAATGAAGCCGGCTCACTTTTCGTACACATTCTTTGTGAAATTCTTCCGCATTGGGCGCTTTGTGAAAATAGAGGTAACCGCCAAAAATTTCGTCGGCGCCTTCACCCGTCAGTACCATTTTAATTCCCATCGATCTTATTACACGGGCAATCATATACATGGGTGTTGAAGCACGCACCGTGGTCACATCAAAAGTTTCGATGTGGTAAATCACATCGCGTATGGCATCCAGTCCTTCCTGTATGGTATAATGAATTTCGTGGTGGATGGTTCCGATTTCTTCGGCCACTCCACGGGCGGCTTCCAAATCGGGAGAACCTTCCAGACCAATAACAAATGAATGTAACTGCGGCCACCACGCATCTTTCTGATCGTTATCCTCGATGCGCCTTGCCGAGAACTTCTTAGCCAAAGCCGAAGTGATCGAAGAATCGAGGCCGCCTGAAAGGAGTACCCCGTAAGGTACATCCGACATTAACTGGCGGTGCACTGCATCTTCGAGCGACTGCGACAATTCAGCGATATCTGCCGGATTGTCCTTTACATTTTCGTATTCCATCCAGTCGCGCACATACCAGCGTTTCATTTCGCCGTCTTTGCTGTAAAAGTAGTGCCCCGGAGGAAATTCTTCTATTTTGGTACACTGGCCTTCGAGCGCTTTAAGTTCTGAGGCCACGTAATAATTTCCGTGCTGATCCCACCCCTGGTAAAGCGGAATAATACCAATGTGGTCGCGGGCAATCAGCCATGCATCATTTTCTTCATCGTAAAGCCCAAATGCAAAAATCCCGTTCATTTCATCCAGGAACTTCTCCTTTTTCTCGCGGTAAAGCGCCAGGATGACTTCACAGTCGGAGCCGGTTAAAAACTCGTATTTTCCTTCAAATTGTTTTCTGATTTCGCGGTGGTTGTATATTTCACCATTCACACCCAGAATCAGTTTCCGGTCTTTGCTGTATAATGGCTGCCCCCCCGATTCGGGATCGACTATCGAAAGCCGCTCGTGGGCAATAATTGCTTTGTCTCCACAATAAATTCCTGACCAGTCGGGTCCGCGATGCCGCAATTTTTTCGACATCTCCAATACCTGCGGACGCAAATCCTGCGGGTCGGTCTTTAAATCGAATGCACATACAATTCCACACATATCTGTATCTGTTTTTATTATTTCTACGCCAAATGTAAACAGTTTGAATAAAAAACAAAACTTTTTTAATCATTTTTCTAATTTATTTAAGCTTTAACTTACACTTATCTTTAAAAATAGAATAATTCAATCATTTTAATAATTACAAGATTTGATTTACACCCCTGTTAAAACCACGGCAATTGCCTCAAAAACATTCAAAAGTTACTAACGCTCCCCAAAAAACAGGCTTAGATGCATGTGAAAACAGTAAAAATCAATTTTCATCTAAAAACAAAATCGGGACTGAACGCAACGGGAGTTATTTTGTTATACAGAATGAAATCAAAAAAAAACAGAATTATGAGTTATTTTTTAAGTACAACAATAAAAGGTAAAAGCTTTGACGAAGCAGTTGAACAGGTTAAAGCAGAACTGGGAAACGAAGGATTTGGCATCCCCACCGAAGTTGAAATGAATAATATTTTCAAACAAAAACTCGATGTCGATTTCAGGAAATACCGGATTTTGGGAGCCTGCAACCCAAAATTTGCTCTGAAAGCAGTTAAAAGCGAAAAAAACATTGGGGTACTTTTACCTTGCAGCGTGGTAGTTCAGGAGCATGAAAATGGCGACGTAGAAGTAGCTGCAGTCGACCCGGTTGTCTCCATGACAGAAGTTAAGAATGAAACAGTACAGGAAGTTGCGGCGGAGATCAGAAGCCGTTTAGAGAAGGTAATTCAGAGCTTGTAGTTCCATAATCCGTCAGGCGGTTTTGAACCGCCTGACGGGTAGAATCTTCACCTGCTGACTTTTGGATCAGTTTGTGAATAGAGAAATCCTGAAAGGATTAAACAACAATAGCCCCGGATGCAATCCGGGGTACAGAAATACGCGTTTAAAAGAATCCTGAAGGGATTCAACCAAATGAAACAGCTATTTTTTCCTTATTGAACCCTTTCCGGGTTCAGGTAGTGGCATCGGTTCGCACCACGGGTTTCACCTGCGGCTATTGTGGTTGAACCACTTCGTGGTTTTTATGAATAAACAATCTGAAGCCGTGCAACAACTATTTCAACTTGTACAACGGAATTTTGAAGTCTTACAGTAATTCATTTTCAAAAAAAATCCTGAAAGGATTCAACAACAATAGCCCCGGATGCAATCCGGGGTAAGGGATTGCGGGTATAAAAGAATCCTGTAGGGATTCAACCAAATCACTATCAACAGGTATTTTTAACTTGTTGAACCCTTCCCGGGTTCGGGTTGAGGTGCCGGTTAAAACCACGGGTTTTACCCGCGGCTATTGTTGTTGAACCACTTCGTGGTTTTCCACGGAAAGTTCACCTGCTGCTCGCCAGCCGGCGGATGAGCTGGTGAATAAAACTTTGTTGCCACTTCTATTGAGCAGGTGACGGAGAGTCACCTGCTCAACGGCCAAAGCTCAGTTTCCGATCATGTAAAGATTTTTATCCGTACGCAGAATCAGGCGGTCGCGCACAAAAACCGGCAGTGCTTTTACGGTTTCACCGATGCTGTTTTCGGCTACCTTCTGAAAAGAGTCGCCGGGTTTTATGATGGTACATTCGCCTTTTACATTAAAGAAATAGATATTACCGGCG
>DATFJO010000331.1:0-4310 GCA_035269145.1 Tangfeifania sp.
GAAAACTTGCACTTGCCCGTTAACGGCAATTTTAAAAAGAACAGAATGAAAGGAATATTTTACATATTTATGTTTGTTGGGGTATTATTAAGCTGTAGCTCAAACACAAATAAAACAAGTTCAAATTCTGTTTCAAACCGAGATATTAATAATCTAAAAAATGAAAAAGAGTTAATTGAAAAATTATTCAATGCGAAAATAGAGAACGTTGAAATACTCGTTAAATTAAAAGAAACTGGTGAAATTGTAAATGTAAACGATAGTGATTTTTCTGAACCAGCTGAATCAACCTTTAATATTTTAAGAGACAATTCAGATAATATAGTTTTGATATTAGAACTTCCTGTCAGTGAAAGTGGTGACTGGAGTATCATTTATGCCAATTACTTTGACAAGAATGGAAAAATCTTCGCATTTGAAAGAAAAACTAATTTTTTTAATAGTCATTGCACAGACGGAGTCGCATATGAAACCATAACAAAATTCTATAATAATAACTTTGTTGTAGTTGATAGTACATACAAATTAGTTGACCAAAACGATAACTTATTGAATCGTGACAGTTGCCAATTTCCGTATGACTATGATTACAAAATTGCAAAGACTGTTTACAAGTATTTAAATGACAAAAAAATAAAAAACAGCCGTTAACAATTAGCCCCCCGCTGGCGCAAATTTGTAATTTGTGCCGTTTTGTTCACTTTAATATTTTAAAAACCGGCGATTGAAAATCGCCGATCCTGCTGAATCAACTGTTGACGAACTAAAAAACAAAACATCAAGAAACATTAATCAGAAGATGAACAATGAAAAAAGATTTCCCAATAATTGAAACTGAAAGATTTACGCTACGGCAAATTACAGGAGATGATTTGGAAAATGTTTTTGCCGGACTGTCGCATCCTGAAGTAACCAAATACTACGGGGTTAGTTTCGGCAGCCTTGAAGCAACCAGCGAACAGATGGAATGGTTTAAAAACCTGGAGATTGAAAACAAAGGGATTTGGTGGGCAATTGGTTCAAAAGACTGCAAAATATTTTACGGGGCCTGCGGGTTCAACGATTTGGATAAACAAAACCGGAAAGCAGAAGTGGGGTTTTGGTTGCTTCCGGATTACTGGGGCAATCGAATAATGAGTGAAATAATGCCTCTAATTTGCGATTACGGTTTTAAAAACCTCGGATTGCACAGAATTGAAGGGTTTGTGGATTCCGAAAATGAAAAGTGCAAAAAAGCCCTGGCCCGGCTGGATTTTAATCACGAAGGAACAATGGTTGATTGCGAAATTAAAAACGAAAGATTTGTGAGTATCGATATTTATGCGCTGATAAACAGATAGGGTAAACTTCGCTGGTTTCCGCTGGCGCAAATTTGCAATTTGTGCCGTAAAAGAAGACGGCGA
The DNA here is from genome assembly GCA_035269145.1 of Tangfeifania sp. Classification (GTDB taxonomy): domain Bacteria; phylum Bacteroidota; class Bacteroidia; order Bacteroidales; family Prolixibacteraceae; genus Tangfeifania. Next base: position 1,404 of record DATFJO010000331.1, read on the forward strand.
TTGCAAATCGCCGATCCCGCCGATCCTGGGCATAAAAAAACCGCTCTGCCAGATGTCAAAACGGTTTTAAAATATACTGTGGTTTTTTTATGCTATTCTTCCACTTTTGTAAAATCCATGGCAGCATAACGCTTATAAGAATTGTAGCGCCATTTTGCATTTTCCTCGGCAGCGGCAAACAGTTCGTCGGCCTCTTTCGGGAACGATTTACGCAGTGATGTGTAGCGCACCTCGCCGTTCAGGAATTCCTGGAACTTGCTCCAGTCGGGCTCTTTTGAGTCGAGTTGGAACGGGTTCTTTCCTTCGGCTTCGAGCAGCGGATTGTAACGGAACAGTGACCAGTAACCCGATTGTACTGCTTTTTTCTCTTCTTCCTGTGTTTTTCCCATGCTGGCGCGCAGCCCGTGGTTGATACAGGGCGAGTAAGCGATAATAATAGACGGTCCCGGGTATGCTTCCGCTTCCTTCACTGCTTTCAGGTACTGGCTTTGGTTGGCACCCATGGCTACCTGTGCAATGTAAACGTATCCGTAAGTCATGAGCATGGCGCCCAGGTCTTTTTTGCGGATTTTTTTACCTGAAGCGGCAAACTTGGCAACAGCTCCCACCGGGGTTGCTTTCGACGACTGACCGCCGGTGTTGGAATACACCTCGGTATCCATTACCAGTACGTTTACGTCTTCGCCGCTGGCCATTACGTGGTCGAGGCCGCCAAAACCGATGTCGTATGCCCATCCGTCACCACCAAATACCCAGATTGATTTTTTTACGAGGTATTGTTTCAGGCTGGTGAGCTCTTTGGCGTAATCGCTTTTTGATTTGGCAATTACTTCAAGTACTTTTTCAGAAGCTTTTACTGAACCGTCGGCATTGTCTTTATTTTCGAGCCACAGGTTGAACACTTCTTTTTCGGCATCCGAAGCGCCGTTGTTTACTGCGTTGCTCATGATTTGGGCAATGCGGTTGCGCTGAGCAGATACGCCTTCGGCAAAACCGAATCCGTATTCGGCGTTGTCTTCGAACAGTGAGTTGGCCCATGCCGGTCCGTGACCCGAATCGCTGTGTTTGCAATATGGAGTTGCCGGTGCCGAACCTCCGTAAATAGAAGAACATCCGGTGGCGTTGGCAACCATCATGCGCTCGCCATATAACTGCGTGATGAGTTTCACATAAGGTGTTTCACCACAACCTGCACAAGCTCCCGAGAATTCGAACAGTGGTTGTGCAAACTGCGAGTTTTTCACCGATTTGGTTTTGTCTACTACTTTTTCCTTCAGCGAAACATCGTGCACCATGTAGTTCCATCTCTCTATTTCGCCGCGTTGTGTATCGAGCGGTTCCATAATCAGCGCTTTCTCTTTCGCCGGGCATACATCGGCACAATTGCCGCAACCGGTACAATCGAGCACACTCACCTGGATGCGGTAATTCAATCCGTTAAATATTTTAGAAGGAGTAGCCACGCGGGTTTCAGTTCCCTCGGGTGCTTTCTCTGCTTCCTCGTCAGTGAGCAGGAACGGGCGGATGCAGGCGTGCGGACAAACATAGGCACACTGGTTACACTGAATACAGTTTTCCGGTTGCCATTCGGGCACGTTTACGGCAATGCCACGCTTTTCGTAAGCGGCAGTTCCGGCTTCGAAAGTTCCGTCTTCGGCTCCCACAAATGTTGAAACCGGAAGATCGTCTCCTCTTTGCTGGTTAATGGTGTCCACCACTTTTACAATGTATTCCGGGCGGTCGGCAGTTCCGTTGGTATCTTTTACTTCAATATTCTTCCACTCTTTCGGAACTTCTACTTTATGTACGTTTTTACCACCGGCATCAACCGCGGCAAAGTTCATGTTCACCACCTGTTCGCCTTTGTTTCCGTACGATTTTACAATGGCTTTTTTCATTTCGTCCACTGCCATTTCGTATGGAATTACTTCGGTAATCTTAAAGAATGCCGACTGCATGATAGTATTGGTGCGGGTTCCCAGACCAATTTCTTCACCCAGCTTGGTACCGTTAATGATGTAGAATTTGATATCGTTTTCTGCCAGGTATTTTTTCATGCGTTCCGGCAGTTTTTCTTTGGTTTCTTCCTCGTCCCAGATGGAATTCAGCAGAAACGAACCACCCTTTTTCAGTCCTTTCAGCACATCGTACATGTTGATGTAAGCCGGAACGTGGCAGGCTACAAAGTCGGGTGTGGTTACCAGGTAAGTAGAGCGGATTTTTTTGTCGCCAAAACGCAGGTGCGAGCAGGTAAAACCTCCCGATTTTTTCGAGTCGTACTGAAAGTATCCCTGGCACGACTTGTCGGTGGCATCCCCGATAATTTTGATGGAGTTTTTATTGGCGCCCACAGTACCATCGGAGCCCAGTCCGTAGAATTTTGCCTGGTAAGTTCCTTTTGGTGTCATGTCGATTTCTTCTTTCAGCGGCAGCGACTTGAAGGTTACATCGTCGACAATACCGATGGTGAAATCGTTTTTCGGTTCTTTTTGTTCCAGGTTTTCATAAACCGCCAGAATTTGTGAAGGAGTGGTATCTTTTGAACCCAGTCCGTAGCGGCCACCTACAATCAGGGGCGCATTTTCTTCTCCGTAGAAAATAGTTTTTAAATCCTGGTAAATTGGTTCACCGGCAGATCCCGGTTCTTTGGCGCGGTCGAGCACAGCAATGCGTTTCACTGACTTGGGCAGCGCCTGCAAGAAATATTTTGTAGAGAACGGACGGAAAAGGTGAATGGCAATCATACCCACTTTTTTACCCTGCGATGCCAGGTAATCGATGGTTTCGCGAATGGTTTCGGTTGCCGAACCCATGGCGATGATAATGTTTTCAGCTTCCGGGTCGCCGTAATAATCGAATGGCTGGTAATTTCGTCCGGTAATTTTGCTGACTTCCTTCATGTAGTGT
>DATFJO010000332.1:0-3645 GCA_035269145.1 Tangfeifania sp.
GCACAATATTTTCGCCTTCATCGTCAATCAGCGCCCACGGAGTTTGCGGAGCATCGGCCAGTTCAAGAATCTCCTGCGGAGGTTTCTGGTAGGTGATATCCACCTGCGATTTAAGTGTTCCCATAATCATTAAAAATGCGAATGTGAGAAATGCAGTTTTTTTCATTATTCTGTAAAATTTATAATTAAACGTATATTTATTTTTCTGTTTATTCCAGTGCTTGTTGCAAATCGTTGATTAAATCTTCGGCATTTTCAATCCCTGCCGAAAGCCGCAATAGTTTGTCGGTAATTCCTTCGTTTGCTTTTTCTGCATCAGACAGCAATTTGTGCGAAGTAAGGGTAGGGGCAGTGATTATCGTATCGACACCACCCAGGCTGATTGCCGGTTGAATCAATTTCAAATTCTTCTGAAATGAAACAATATCCTTGTTCTTCAGTTCAAACGACAGCATCCCTCCAAAGCCTTTCATCTGTTTCAGGGCAATTTCATGGCCTTTGTGGGAAGGCAACCCCGGGTAATAAACTTTTCTGACAGACGGATGATTCGAGAGAAATTCAGCAATTTCCAATGCATTGCTGTTTTGTTGCTTCACCCTGACAAAAAGTGTTTTGATGCTTCGCTCCAGCAGGTAACAGGTTTGTGCATCGAGGCTTCCGCCCAGGTTAAGTGCGGTTTCCCTGATTTTTGCAATGTGTTCTTTTGAAGCGGCAACTGCACCTGCACAAATATCGCTGTGGCCTCCCAAATATTTGGTGGCGCTGTGAATTACCAGGTCAATTCCAAAATCGGCCGGGTTTTGATTGGCAGGTGAAGCAAACGTGTTATCGATGGCCGAAACCAGGTTATGTTCTTTTGCAAATTCTGCCGCAGCCTCAATGTCGGTAATTGCAAGCAGCGGATTGGAGGGTGATTCAATGTAAAGCATTTTTGTGTTTTTCTGAAGGACTTTTTCAAAGTCATTCGGACTGTTCCCCTCTGCAACAGTAAATTCTATACCGAATTTCCGCAGTTCCTTATCCATCCAGTTGGTGGTGCCGCCATACAATCCTTTCTGAAAAACAATGTGGTCGCCGGTTTTCAGAAAAGTAAAAAGTGCTGAACTAATGGCCGCCATCCCCGATGAAAAAACCAATGCACTTCCGGTATTTTCGAGCGTGGCAATTTTTTCAGCCACAGCATGCTGGTTTTTAGTGTTGAAATACCTTGGATAGGAAACTCCCGAATCTAAGTAACCTATTGCGGTGGATGTATAAACCGGTGAATTTGTTCCCTGCGTTCCTTCATCGAACTGGGTGCCGGTATGAACGGCCCGTGTTTCTTTTTTATACATATTTTGTTAATTAAAGCGAAATGTAAAAATAGCATTTTTTGTGTATCCAGAATAAACCTGCCGGGTTGAATGAATTTACGGAATGAGTTTATTTTCCAGAAAAACATGCACATTTCCGTGCCATGGTTTTGAGCAAATATCAATGTCGCCATCGCCATCAACATCGGCAGCTTTTGCTTCATGACAACGGTAACCTTCCAGAAGATTGTGTTTTTTCCATTCAGAAGCATCGCCATTGGTGTTTTCCCAGATAATCCACTGGTGAGTTCCGGTTGTCATCGGGCCACCGCCGCTAAAAACATCTTCATCGCCGTCGTTGTCGAAATCATAGACTGCCAGTGAATGAAAATCCTGGTTGGTGGAGTTTTCTGAAATGAGGTGAAATTTCCATTTTTTTCCGTCGCGGCGGTTTTCCCACCAGAAAACGCGGGTATCGGCAGTGTCGCATTCAGCCTGAACAATATCCGGGTCACCGTCTTTATCAATGTCTGTGATCCATGTTTTAAGTGCAAGGCCGTATTTTCCGGCCCGCGAGCCGCCGTCGGGTTTTAATACGGGATGTTCGGTCCAGGTAAAACCGTTTCCTGTGCTATTTTCAAACCAACTGTTTCCGCGAACGATATCCACATCGCCGTCGTTGTCCAAATCAGCAGCGCCTTTTGGGTCGGTTCCGCCGTGAATGCCTGAACCAATAATTATGTGTGGCCATTGTTCCGATAAATTTTCAGGAATGTCGTACCAAACCAGGTAAGGATTTGCAGGATCGTTGCTGTTTGCAATAACATCCATTTTGCCGTCGCCATTAATGTCGGCCGCCACGTTATCGTGACACGGAATGGTGTAGCTGTAATGATATTTGAAGGGCTCTGTGGCAGGTGAGCCGGTATTTTCGTACCACCCCTGACCGGTTATAAAATCGGTTTTTCCATCGCGGTTTATGTCAACCGGACATCCGCCCACATCGGTTTTTGCGCCTTCGCCCAACGGATGCAATTTCCAGTTTTCAGCAGAAATATATTCATACCAGGCCATTTTTCCGCTTTCACCAAAAACCCAGTCCAAATCACCGTCTTCATCCAAATCAACAAGTGCAGTTTGACCCATGCGGTTGCCAAATTCACCAATTTTATGAAATTCAAATTCAGGAAATTGTGCCGATAGCTGGAAGGAAATCAGAACGGAAATTAAAACGACGAATTGCTTCATAACAGTAAGGTTTAGTACATTGTTAAAGTTAGGAAATCGGGGGCAATAAAAAAAGCGGTTTCAGTACCGGATTAAATCAACCTTCGCCCAAAAGGAGTCAGCGCCAGCGAAACCATTTTGAAATGCTGTTTGGCCCAGGGGATTCCAATGATGGTTATTCCCAGCAAAACCCCAAACAGGAGGTGGGTGAGTGCAATCCAGATACCGGCGATAATCAGCCACAGAATATTCATAATCGTTGACAAACATCCGGGGGCGTAATCCATGTATTCAATGCGTTGGTCGAAAGGCCACAATGCCAGCATCCCCAGCTTAAACGCCTGGATGCCAAACGGAATTCCAATGATGGTTACACAAAGCGCCAGACCGGCCACAATATATTCCAGGAAGATGGCAAACCCTCCAAAAACCAACCAGATAATATTCCCTAAAAACTTCATGCTTCTTATTTTAGGTAAAAATAGAGATTTATTTTTTGAGGATTTTATTTTTTCGGTGAAAATGGTTGATTAATCGATGTTTTATGTCCATCCGCCCAGTGGTTTCAAGCCGCTTGTCAGATAATTTAAAATTAGCAGCTACGCTCACCGGAGCGTTTGCCCTCCTTTTGAAGGAGGGCGAAACCGGCTTCAGCCGGTTGGGTGGTAATGCGATTAGGCCAATTTGTTGATTGAAGAAAAAAGTAACCACCTCCCTCCGCTAAAGCGAAGTACTTCCCGGGTTCCCGGGACAGGCTCTCCTAATCAAAACGTAAGACATTGGTCAGGAGGAGAAACTGGTGCCACGAAATACGAATATTAGTACAAATAGAAAAACGAAAATTGGAATTTGAATTTTTTAATCATTGGATTTTATTTGATATTTGTAAATTACCAATTGGAATTTAAACAGAAGTTATGCACGAAGCTTTTACTTTAACCACACCCGCATTATTGTTTTCGGCCATTTCGTTGATTTTACTGGCCTACACCAATCGGTTTATTGCCTACACGCAGGTTGTCCGTAATTTGTATAAAAGCTATAAGGAGAACCCCACATCGGTTATAAAGGGACAGATTTTTAATTTGCGCAAACGATTATATCTTATTCGTACCATGCAAATCCT
>DATFJO010000333.1:0-2711 GCA_035269145.1 Tangfeifania sp.
GCAATCGTGTTGAAACAAGCGAAAGGAGCCGCAGTAATAAAGTTCGCAAAAACAGCACATTTCGGGAACACGAAAAAACGACCCGAACTCCACGCGAATCAACCGTGCGCTCCAGGAGAAGCAGTCGTTCTGAAAACCAGGGCAATGTTAAAAGCAGCCGCCCTGCTCATAAAACCGAGCGTCCGTCGGTTAATCAAAACAGGTCAGTTCGTAAAACCGAACGACCTTCAGTAAATCGCAGCCGGTCATCATCAAACGACAGAAGAATTTCGCGAAGCACTCCACCAAGGGTGAACCGTGAATCGAATCCGGCCCGTTCAAACAACAGAATAAACTCCGGCAACCGTTCGGCTCGTGATAACAACAGGAATTCAAGGATAAACCCGTCGCGCGAACGTAAATCAGCAGAAGTAAACCGCTCGCCAAATGAGCGCTACAACAGTTCCGACAGGAGAAGCTCATCACGCAGTTCATCATCTGTTCGTCCACGTTCCAACAGCAACAACAGGAGCATTTACCGTCTGGACAAAGATGACAGGAGGTACAGAACCAGCAATGAATACCGTGGAAGCAAAAAATACTGGAACACACGAAGAGCTCCCGACCGGGCACATTACCGGAAGCGCGATAAAAATTTCTACCGGAACTACGATTACAGAAAATACAACCACTGGGACCACAGTTGGGAAAGGTATCGCTGGAATTTTAACAGTTGGGTAGATTATTACCACACCTACCATCCTTACTCTTACAGGTTCCACAGGCATTATTACCATCACCCGAGATGGGGACACGTTATTCGCAGGTTTTCATATCAGCCAACGTTCTTTATACATAATCATCACAGGTATTACATGTACGACGGCCATTTTTTCAGATACCACAGAGGCATAGGCTATGTGCTGGCTGACATGCCTTACGGAATTGTTTTCGAACACTTACCCATGAGCTACGAAAGGGTTTACATTAATGGCTACCTTTATTTCAGGGTAGGAAACCTTTTCTTTGAAATGACCAACTACGGGTTCAGGCTTGTTCATTATCCAGAAAGGTATTTTGCATACAACGACGGATATCACAACGATGGATATTATTACGAAGACGACTATTACTATTACGACTAAATATAAATTCAAAAGAACCTGCTTCAAAAAAGGCAGGTTTTTTATTTTATCAAAATACTGAAAAACAAAGGTTTAAACAAACCTAAAAATAAAAAACCTATTCAACAACATCATTTTTCACATAAAAATATTTTCGAATACCGATTGTTAAACCAGGAATTTCTTTACTTTTAGAGTGCCAAACGATACATTTGAAAATATGAATTCAAAACTAAAAAGAGACCAAATCCCACCGATTGAAGCGCAAAACTGGAGACTAAATCTTCAGGAAGAAGTAAAGCTGACATTCAATTTAATTGTTCCTGTAATAATAATTCAAAAAGATACTTACCTGAAACTTACAGGTGAAAATGATAACCGGGTACGTGTTTACCTTGGACTTGAACCTGAGATGAAAGATGGTAAATATGTACTTTGTGCCTATGCTGTTTCAGCTTTTTTAATGGGTAGCGGCGATGTTTACCGCGATTATGAAAATCCGGTATTTAAACTCGAAAAAGTGAACCAGGACCAGTCATCGAAAAACAAAGAAGTTCTGGATAATATCAGGCGTTACCGAAAATGGAGAAATGGTGAACTCGACGGAACCAATGAACTGGCTGTTTTCAGAAAATATATTTACCCGAATGCATTCCTTATGACAAAGTATGAGTTGCATGATATCTTTGAAGTTCAGGGAAAAAATGAAGCGCAAATAGGATTTGGAATTTCAAAAACGATGCATACCATGATTTATTCCAACATCCAGGAAGTAGAAAGCAACAACGGCGATTCACCGGTTTTCGACTACACTGATTTATGTCCGCCGGTATGCGATACATCAAGCATCTTCAATTCTAATGGAGATACTGAATAAATACCATTGGGTTATTATTTTCTTTCCTCTTTTAATTGGATTTTTTTTCTTCAGGAGATTCCAACGAGGAACAAAATATATTTTCTTCTTTGTAGCATTCGGGAGTTTAACTGAAATTTTATCAAGAATTTTTCGTGGGCTCGATTTAATTGATAATACAATGCCAATTGGGCATATTTATATTCCCGTTAGTTTCTTACTGGCAGGACTTTTTTATATAAACGGGCTTAAAGGATTTGTAAAAGAAAAAATTATTGCAGCAGTAATTATTGTTTTCATACTATTTTCAGTAATAAATTCATTACTGATTCAAAGTATTTATTCTTTTGCAAACTATTCAGGGGCAATTGGCGCTTTAATTCTCATTGGTTTTTCAGTCCTTCAGTTCGCCAAAATTATGGTTGAAGGAAAAATAAAAAAATTAACTGATGAGCCGGTAGTTTGGATTAATTCAGGAATCCTGGTTTATTACACCTCTAATTTCTTCTTCTACATTCTTTACAATATATTTTTAGAAAATTCTGTTGAGTTTTTAAAACAGACAATTTTTGTTTTTAACATTTTTAATTTGATTTTTTATATTCTGATTTCCATTGGTTTTTGGAAGGCAAAAAAAAATTCAGGAATAATAAAACCAGTAAAAAGTTAACGCATAAGAAAAATTATAAATGAGCACAAACACTTTATTTTTTTAGATTCAACCATAGTTATTATTCCATTTTTAATTGAAT
>DATFJO010000334.1:0-3450 GCA_035269145.1 Tangfeifania sp.
AGTTTTCCTTTGTGATTTCCCAGATAGGCCAGATTCCATGAAATGAAAAATGCCCCTTGTGAATTGAATTATAGTAATCAGCATAAAAGTACCATGAAATTACCGGCAAAATTGAAAGTAAAAAAGGTATAAAGTGTTTCAACCTGAAATCAAAAATACGTTTTTCTTTTTGCTGAAATAAAAGCTCGAAAATAACCCAGCCCCCAAGGGCAATAAATGAAATTGCTGAAGTTATTTTTAAAAGCATCGATAAGCTGAAAAACAAAGCTGCCCACCAGAGATTAGCCGGTCGCCGATTTTTTGTAAACCTGACAACGAAGTACCAGGCTATAAAAACCAGCGAAAGAGCAGGTACGTCGGGTAAAAAATTTGGCCCGTAAAAAACAACCATAGGTGAAGTAAATACCAGCAAACTGACAAAAGCTGCCCAGAAATAATTATTAAACAAGTACTTTAACGTTTTAAATAAGGCAAATAACCCTGTAAAAAGAATGAGGATTTGAACCAGTTTAAAAATCCATTCATGCTTTCCAAATAAATCCCACAACTGAGCTACCAAAAAATATATAATCGGAAATTCACCAACTGCTTTGCCTGAAGTTCCTTCATTTCCAAACTGATTATGCATTTCAGGTTGAAAAAACGGAAGGTTGTGTTGGTAATAATTCTGTGTTAGCGAAAGACTGTTGGTTTGCCGCCAAACATGAACTGATTGTGGTGGATAAAACATCGATTCATGCAATCCGTAATAAAAAAACATGGCCAGAAAAATCAACAGAAATAGAAGATTTTCAATCCAGTTTGATTTTAAAGTATTTGTATTCATAAGATTGTATGCATTTTGCAATAATTTGATATTGTTTAAATACCAGCTAAAAGTTAAATAACTAAATAGTGAACTACACTTTTTCTGAAATTTGACTCAAATATAAATTATTATACGATTATCGAAGCATTTTATTAATTCGGAATTATGCTTTAAAGCGCAAAATTTCTAATCAAATAAAAACAACTTCAATTATAAGTCCTTATTGCAGATTCAGGATTCTCTTAAAAAAATAGTAATTTTACTCCGCTTAAAAATAATCGTAAAATGGATTAGGTTTTAAATAAGAAAAGTCAGTAAAACGACCAATTATAAATTATGAACAAAAACTCTAAATGTATAAGCAAAAAATAATAGGCCTCGTAATACCCGCTTTTAATGAAGAGGAGAACATAAAGGACGTTTTAATCCGGATTCCGGATTATATCGACAAGTTGGTGGTTGTGAATGACGGATCGTCAGATCGGACAGCACAAATCGCCGGGAAAAACGGGGCGATAGTCATCAACCATAAAAAAAACCGGGGCGTTGGAGCTACATTCAATACGGGCGTAAAATATATGCTTACAGCCGGCATCGATATTATGGTAAACATGGATGCCGACGGGCAGTTTAATCCCGATGATATTTTTAAATTGTTAGACCCGATCGTGGAAAACAGAGCCGATTTTGTAACGGCCTCACGTTTTAAAGACAAAGATTTGGTACCGGTGATGTCGCCTGTAAAATTGTGGGGAAACCGCCAAATGTCGCGTTTTGTGGGATGGCTCACCAATGAAAAATTTCACGATGTGTCCTGCGGTTTCAGAGCTTATTCAACCGAAACACTTCACCGGATGAACCTGTTTGGTACATTTACTTATACGCAGGAAACTTTTATCGATTTGGTTTTTAAAGACATGACCATCATGGAAGTTCCTGTAAAAGTATTGGGAAAAAGAAGCAAAGGAAAATCGCGCGTGGCATCGAACCTGTTTCGTTATGCCTTTCAAACCCTGAAAATTATTCTGCGCACTTTCCGCGATTACAAGCCATTTAAACTGTTTGGGTTTGTTTCCCTGTTTTTTGCCGTTGCCGGTTTTGTATTTTTATTCATATTGTTTTATTTCAAATTTACCACCGGTTCTTTCACTCCGTACAAATGGAGCGGGCTGGCAGCAGGTGTTTTGTTTCTTTCCTCATTTATCTTTTTGCTTTTGGGGTTCATTCTCGACATGTTTGCCCGAATGCGCCACAACCAGGAAGAAATTCTGTTTCAATTAAAAAACCAGAATGGAAGACATTAAAAAAATTCCGGGTACGTTTATTTTATCCACCGGGCGGACCGGCACCCAGTTTTTTGCCAAATACCTGACACAAACCTGCAATGACGTGTTGTGCCTGCACGAACCACATCCCACCCGCCGGTTTAAATGGTACTCCAACTATTACCTCACCAACCGGCTTTCGGCGCAATTTGTGGCAGCCGAATTTTTTAAAACACGCCGTAAAATTTTAAGAAATTTCAGTGGAAAAGAATATGTTGAATCGAACAACATGATTTTTGGATGCATAAAACCCATTGCTTCCGAAATGGAAACCGTGAAAATTGTACATATCATACGGCATCCGCTCACCTATATCAAATCGCACCTGAATAAAGGATTCTGGAACGGCATCAAGGGTTTTACCGCCCGCAATATTCCGGGATGGGTGGAATTTGTAGATAAAGATATCCGCAAAAGCAACGACCCGGTTTTGATACTGGCTGCCCGCTGGATTTATGTGAACCGGGTGATTGAAAATTATCAGAATGATTTGCCCTACTTGTGTTTCCGGTTCGAAGACTTGTTTGTAAAACCGGGCGAAAAATCACTCCAATCGCTTAACCAAATCCGGATTTTTGTGGGCTGTGACCATCTAAAGGATGAAGAAAACCTTCATTGGCTGGCAAAACCGGCCAATCAATCGAAAACAAACATTGCCGAAAAATGGCCGGTTCAGCAAAAACACATCGATTATTTGAATCAGGAAGGAAGTGATTTGCTGGCGAAATACGACTACGATTTATAAATATGAAGAAGTGGACTAAATATTTCGTTTATATTTCAGTACTGTTTTTGATTTTTGCTTTGTGGAAAGCCGATTACCTGATTGTTCCAAAAATCGATAATTACTTTTACCTTGCCGCTTCAGTTGTTTTTTTAATTGCCGGCTACCTGACAAAAAGTTGGGTGTGGACTCAAACCCTAAAATTCAAAAACCTGCCAGTGACGTTCCGAAGCGGGGTAACATCGGTTGGGTTGGCCGAACTGGGGAAATACATTCCCGGAAAACTCTGGATAATTCTGGGCCGCGCCGGTTATATTTCCGAAAACTATCCGTATAAACTGAAAGATACCTCTTATGTATCTTTTTATACGCAGGTACTTACTATTTGGACCGGACTGCTCATTGGCGCCGCCGGATTTATATTTATTCCGGTGCCCGCAAAATGGGCCATCATTTTCATTGCTGGATTTGTGTTACTGAGTTTGATATTATTTGTGCCTTCATTACAGGATTACGTTCTGAAAATCAGCAACAAATTATTCAAAAAAAACATTGAACTGCCGGTTATCCGGGTAGGTGAACTTATTCGGCTG
>DATFJO010000335.1:0-4860 GCA_035269145.1 Tangfeifania sp.
CCATCACCGATTTCGGGACATACTGGTTCATTCCAAACAGGGCATAATCGAGCAAATGAACCCCCCAGTCGGCCATCAAACCACCCGCATAATCCCAGTACCAACGGAATGTAAAATGAAACCTGTTTTTGTTAAACGGACGTTTGGGCGCCGGTCCCAGCCAGAAATCGTAATTCACACCTTCAGGAACTTCTGTATCCGGCACAACAGGAATGGAATTTTTCCAGCCCACATACGACCACGAGCGCACCGAACGTATCCGGCCAATATTACCGGCATGCAGGTAATCAACCGCGTTTTTCCAGTGCGGATCGCTGCGTTGCCACTGCCCTACCTGTATAACGCTTCCATACCTTTTTTGTGCTTTCACCATCAGGTTACATTCCTGAATGGAATTAGCCAGCGGTTTTTCGGTGTAAACATCTTTTCCGGCTTCGCAGGCGTAAATTGTAATTAGTGCATGCCAGTGGTCGGGTGTGGCATTTATTACCACATCAATATCCTTATTATCGATTAACTCCCTGAAATCTTCGTAAAGCAAAGGCTTTTTATCCTGAATTTTTTCCACTTCAGCGGCACGTTCTTCCAGCACATTCCGGTCGACATCGCAAAGCGCTCCGCACTCCACGTTCGGCTGATTCAAAAATGTTTTCAGGTTATTAAAACCCATTCCCAAACATCCGATTAATCCCACTACAATTTTTTCATTGGCAGAGTAACCAGCATGTAAAATAGTGGGGAAAGTTCCCATCGCAGTTGTTGCGATTACTGAATTGCGAATAAATTTTCTTCTGTTCGATTTCATAAGCTTAATCTTTTAGTTCAATTATCAATGACCTGTATTTTTCAATTCTTTCTTTAAAAGTAATGGTTAGTTTTCATTTTTAAATGGATTTAATGAAAAAACCTGCAAATCATTAAGAAATGCAGGTTTTTATTTTATCAAATTTTAAATGATTATCAGACTTTTGGGAGTTTCCAGTTGTCGCTGTAATTCAGCCTTGAAAGCTTATCGGCAGCTTCCTCTTTAAATTTTCCGGCTGCATCGTCCCAGTGTATTCGTTTTCCGGTGCGGTAAGCAATATTGCCCATTTCAGAAATGATAGCCGTTTTAGCACCAATCTCAACCGAAGCATTTGGTGTGCCTCCTTCACGAATACATTTCAAGAAATTCTGAACGTGTTCATTTAATCCGTCGCCGTAATTTTTCTGTGTTTTGCCTTCAAAAAACGGAGCTTTTTCTACGCTGTTCCAGTCGGGTTTAATTTCGTATCCGCCACGGTCGACTACCAGCGTTCCTTTGTGCCCGACAAATGCCACTCCATGCCCTTTTCCGTAAGGACCCATTCCGGGATTCAGGCCGCATTCCCAAACCATCGAGTGATTTGGGTAGTTATAAAGCGCCTGCTGAATATCAGGAGTTTCCAGTGCGCCTTCCTCGTGATAAAAAATGCCACCTCCTGATGAAATCGATTGAGGCATGCCGGCATCCATGCCATAAAGCGCAAAATCAAGCAAATGTACTCCCCAGTCAGTCATAGCGCCACCAGCATAATCCCACCACCAGCGAAAATTGTAATGAAAACGATTGGGATTAAACGGACGATCGGGCGCCGGACCGAGCCACATATCATAATCGACATAATCAGGTGCTTCAGCATTTGGCAATGCCGGATACGGCTCGTCATATCCTTTGTAAATCCAGGCTTTCACCAGGTGAACATTACCCAGCTCTCCGGATTTTACAATATCCGAAGCTTCAAACCAGTGTTTCGAACTCCGCTGCCACATTCCCACCTGAACAATTAGTTCAGGATGTTTTTTCTGCGCTTTTACCATGGCATTGCATTCTTCGATGCTGTGTCCCATTGGCTTCTCCACGTAAACATGTTTTCCGGCTTCAAGCGCCATCATCATCATAATTGCATGCCAGTGATCGGGGGTTCCAATAATTACTGCATTTACATCCTGATTATCGAGTACCTCTCTGAAGTCACTAAAAGTTTGCGGCCGGGTTCCGGTTTGTTTTTCAACATCAGCAGCTCGCGATTCCAATATATTAGAATCTACATCGCACAATGCAAGGCACTCAACATTATCCTGGTTTAAAAAAGATTTAAGGTTACTGAATCCCATCGAGCGACAACCGATTAAAGCTACATTAACTTTTTCTGCGGGCGACGCACAGGCATTCATAATAGTTGGAAAAGTGCCAATAGCTGCAGTGGCAATGGCTGATGTTTTAATAAATTTTCTTCTGTCAGAATTCATTTAAAATCGGTTTAAGTTTTCAAAGACGTAAATATAAACGGAATTGATTTCAAATTAAAAGAACTCCGCCAAAATTCCGGTTTTTTTCAAATGTTTTAAAGTTGGATGAGCATTTTAAATTTGATAATAATGACAAAAATCAGCATTGAATGACCGGTCAGTCATTTTTAACATTTAATTAACCTAAATCATATATCCTATTTAAAAAATCAATTCTATTTTTGACCAACCGTTCAGTCATAAACTAAAAATAAAAAATTATGCCTCGGAGTTCGGAACAATTTGACGACATCAGAAAGCAGAAAAAGAAACTCATCATGGATACGGCACTGGAACTTTTTGCAGAAAACGGGTTTCATGCCACTTCCATTAGCCAGATTGCAAAAAAGGCTGGCATCTCAAAAGGCCTTACCTACAACTATTTCAAAAGTAAAGATGAAATTCTTGATCAGATTGTAAAAACCGGTTTCGATTCCATTTATTCTCATTTTGATTTGAATCACGACGGCGTTTTAACAACCGAAGAATTCAAATATTTCATACGCAAAAGTTTGGACGTAATTAGCGATAACAAGCGATTTTGGAAACTTTACACCATGCTTTTAATGCAATCGGACCTGGCTGAATCGGTAATAAAAAAATATAGTAATTCATCTGCATTTATTAACCAAACCATAAAAAAGTTTATCGAATCGAAAGGAAGTAAAGATCCGGAAGGCGACTTGATGATCATCAGTTCCTTACTAAAGGGAGCTTCTATGTTTATTATTTCAGCACCCGATTATTTTCCGGCAAAAGAGTTGGAAGAGAAAATTATCGATGCCTCTTTTCGGATTATAAACAACCAAAATTCTAAAGCCGTGAGTTATGAAAACGACACCGAAAAGAAGGCATAAATTAATGCAGTGCTTTATGAAAAAACAACTTCAAAAAAAAGTACAAAACGATATTGGTGATGCCATATCGCCGGTTGCAATAAAAACAATTCAAATTTTCTTTTTGGAATTCAAGTTTAAAAACAAAAAATAAAACCATGAGAACAACAGTAATTCTACTTATTCTGATCTTGTCAGGAGGAATCATCCGGGCACAGGATGCAACAGAAATTATAGAGAAAGCAGAAGAAAAAATGCGTGGCGAAAGCAGTCGCGGCGAAATGCAGATGAAAATCATCCGCCCGTCGTGGGAACGCACTATTTCGTTTAAAACCTGGAGCAAGGGAACCGAATATTCGATGACACTGGTCACTGCTCCGGCAAAAGAAGAAGGACAGACTTTCCTGAAACGCGAAAACGAATTGTGGCAGTACGATCCCACTATCAACCGGATGATAAAACTGCCGCCCTCGATGATGTCGCAGGGATGGATGGGTTCCGATTTTTCGAACGACGACATTTTGAAGGAATCTTCACTGTCAAAAGATTACAACCACAAAATTCTGGCAGAAGAAACCATCGACGGAACCGACGTTTATAAAATCGAGTTGTTACCCAAAGAAGACGCTGCAGTTGTTTGGGGGAAAATCATTAAATGGATCAGCAAAGATGAATATCTCCAGTTGAAATCGGAGTACTACGATGTGGACGATTACCTCATCAAAACAGAAACAGCATCAGATATTAAAACAATGGACGGACGCGTGATTCCGACTTATTTCGAAATAATACCGGCCGATGAAGAGGGCAATAAAACGGTGCTGATAATGGAAGATACGGAGTTTGACATCGACATTGACAACCGCTTTTTCTCGCAGCAAAATATGAAACAGTTGAGCAGAAGATAGAAAGATATCACGCAAAGTCGCTAAGACGCGAAGAATATTTGATAAAAAACTTTGCGCCTTCGCGCCTTTGCGAGAAATATTAAATCTAAAAGGTTTTACCAATGAAAGAATATATAAAACTGGCCTGGAGAAACATCTGGCGAAACAAAAGAAGAACGCTCATTACGGCAGCTTCCATATTTTTTGCGGTGCTGATTGCCATTCTTATGCGCTCGTTTCAGCTTGGAAGCTACGATAATATGATCGATAACTTTGTGGAATCTTATTCCGGTTATATCCAGGTTCAGCACGACGATTTCTGGGAAAAGAAAAGCATAAACAACACCATTGAATTTACCGACAGTCTTCAGCAAAAAATAACCGGCACCCAAAATGTGGAGGCCGTTTTTCCGAGGCTTGAATCGTTTGCGCTGGCATCGTCCGGAAATTCCACAAAAGGTGCAATGGTAATGGGCATCGTTCCTGAAAAAGAGAATGAAATGACCAAAGCCGAAGACAAGATTGTGAAATACCGGTTAACCGAAGCGGTAATCGATTCCTTGGAAAAGAGCGGAAATCTGCCGGAAAATCTGATGAAGCGCATCAAAGAACGTGCAGATAAATCATTTACCGGGAAAGAGGATATGAGAATAGATTTGGGGCTGGAGGATTTTGAAAATGCGGATGAATATTTATCCGTCCTTTCTGAATATGCAGCCTTTGAAGGACAATATTTAAAAGCCGGTGAGAAGGCTGTTTTGGTTGCTGATAAGCTGGCAAAATACCTGAACCTCACAGTTGGCGATACTTTGATTCTCATCAGCCAG
>DATFJO010000336.1:0-12974 GCA_035269145.1 Tangfeifania sp.
AGGGTTGTTCAGGTAGCGCTGGGATTTAAAAACTGGCAAGGCCTGCCTTTGAATGCTTTTGGCGGACTGGTTCCTTCTGTTGAACAACGCCGTATTTTAGGTGTGTTGTTTCTTTCTTCATTTCTGAAAAATAAAGCGCCCGAAAACGGTGCATTGTTGTCGGTTTTTCTAGGAGGAATCCGTCAGCCTGAGATGATTGAATTATCTGATGAGGAAATTAAGCAGGTGGTGAAAGAAGAAGTTTCTGAAATGATGCAGTTAGAAAATTACAGCCCCGACCTGGTAAAAGTTTTCCGTTACAATTATGCCATTCCGCAATATGGTTTTGAATCGGAAGAAAAACTAAAAGCTATTTCTGAAATAGAAACTGAAAACCCGGGACTTATTCTCGCCGGAAATGTAAGGGATGGAATTGGAATTGCCGACCGCATTAACCAGGGACGAACGATTGCCGGACAAATAGCCAAGGAAGCTGAATGAATAACAACAAGACCGCAATTTTACTGATGAATGTGGGAACTCCCGATGAACCCAAAGTTGGGAAGGTCTACAAATATCTCACACAGTTTCTGAATGATAAACGGGTTATCGACCTGCCCTGGCTGCTGCGGAAATTTCTGGTAAATGTCATCATCATTCCATTCAGGGTTTTTAAATCAACCCGTATTTATAAAATATTGTGGACAGATAAAGGATCGCCACTTGTTTACTATTCTGTTGAAATGCAGAAAAAATTGCAGCAAAAACTGGGGGGGAACTATGAAGTTTTTGTGGCTATGCGTTATGGAAACCCGGGTTACCAGGAGGCCCTGCAAACAATTAAAAAAGGCAGATTTGAAAAGCTAATTGTTTTTCCTCTGTATCCGCAGTTTGCCATGTCAACTACCGAAACATCGGTTGAAGCAGTGAAGGCTGAAATAAAGAAACAAAAAATTGACATTGAGCTCAAGGTTATCGGCCAGTTTTATAACCATCCAAAATTTATTCAGGCATTTGCAAAACAAGCCCGGAAATATGATTTGAGCAAGTTCGATCACATTGTGTTTTCTTACCACGGACTTCCCAACAGGCACCTCGAAAAAATCCATCCCGGAATTAAAGTACAAGATTGCAACTGCACTGAAACCCTGCCCGAACACGGCAAATACTGCTACCGGGCAACCTGTTTTGCAACTACCAGGCTGCTGGCCGGCGAACTCGGATTAAAAAAAGAAGACTA
The DNA here is from genome assembly GCA_035269145.1 of Tangfeifania sp. GTDB lineage: Bacteria > Bacteroidota > Bacteroidia > Bacteroidales > Prolixibacteraceae > Tangfeifania. The sequence continues at coordinate 1,220 of DATFJO010000336.1, forward strand.
TTCAGTTGCATTTCAGTCGCGGCTTTCCAAAAACTGGATGTCGCCGTTTACCGACGAGGTGTTGCTTGCAAAACTGAAAGAAGGGAAAAAAAGAATTATGGTTATTCCCGCAGCTTTTGTAACCGATTGCCTTGAAACCATTGTTGAAATAGGCGAGGAATACCGCGAATTATTTCTGGAAAAAGGTGGCGTAAAACTGCAGCTTGTTGAAAGCTTAAATGCGGAGCCCTTATGGATTGAGGCGATGCATGACATTCTTGCCAGCCAAAAATAATTATGAACTTAAGGTACCTCTCCCTTGTTATTTTCATAATGCAACAGTCGGTTGGAGGCTAAAAAATATAAAAGGGTATTTTTTTCAAAAATGATTATTTTTTTCTATGTTAGTGCCCTGTTAAAAAAGAGATTACTGTTAAGCTTTATTTCTAATCGATTGTATGCAAAACGAATCAGTGAATTTAAAATATGACGAAGAGTGTATGAATTGCCACAAACAATCTCATGATTGCATTAAAACAGCCGATTGTTGTTGCAAAAGCTGTTTTAAAGACGATGATACAAACCTCCTCCAGTCATTGAAAAATGATCAGCTCGAATTTTTAGTCGACGGTAAACAGCAAATTAACTATAAACCCGGCGAAACTATTATAAAACAAAACACCAACTCTACCTATGTAGTTTGTATTCGCGAAGGACTTGCAAAAGTTTATGTTGAAGGTGTACGTGGCAAAAATATTATCATCCGGTTAATCGGAAAAATGGATTTTGTTACCGGGGGCGGATTGTTCAACGGCAACATTCAAAAATTTACAATTTCAGCAGTAACTCCTGTAACTTGTTGCTTGCTTGATTCTTCGAAAATTGCCAGTTTGTTTTCAGAAAATAACAGTTTTGCCGTAGAGCTTTTGCGTCACCATACCAAACAAAATAATTACCTGGTAAATAAGCTGGTAAACCTTACTCAAAAATACATGCCCGGACGGGTAGCCGATACACTCCTTTATCTTCAGAATGAGGTATACAAAAAAGATAAGTTTTCGGTGCCGTTAACCCGGCAGGATTTGTCAGAAATGTCGAACATGACCAAGGAAAGTTTGGTTCGTATCCTCCAACAATTTAAATCCTCGGGTCTCATCAAAGTATCCGGCAATACCTTCGAAATCCTTGATGAGAGTGACCTTCAGTCAATTAGCCGAAACGGCTGATTGACATACATCAATATTTTTATTGACACGGGATACCTCCCCGTGCGTTATATATCAACAGTAGCTGTCTGATATATCACCACTTAAAGTGTGTTTCAAGAATCATTCAGGAGTATTTTTATCCCTCAAGAATGAATGGAATATAAGTATCAATTTACTAATCTGATTTTGTTATGAAATACACCTTAAATTTGAAACTGATTTTAAGTATTTGCTTGTGTGCTTTTTTAGCCGCATCGTGTGTGAAGGAAGGTCCGATGGGCCCTCCGGGAGAAGACGGAGTTGACGGAGCTGACGGCCGCGACGGACAGGATGGTCATATAACCTGTTTATCTTGCCATTCCGGCAACAGTATGGACGAAATTCAGTCACAGTTTACTTTATCTGCTCACAGTGCAGGCGCAATTGCCGTTGATTATGCAGGTGGAAGGTCATATTGTGCTCCTTGTCACTCACACGAACAATTTGTTCAAACCATGGAACTCGGTGGTATAAAAGGTACAATTACTAATCCTACAGCATGGAAATGTAATACCTGCCACGGACTTCACGAAGAGTTTGACGGATCTGATTATGCATTGCGCAGTACTGATCCGGTTCAGGCCAACTTTAATTCTGAAGTAACAATGGACCTGATTGGCAACAGTAATCTTTGTGCCATTTGTCACCAGTCAAGAACTGCGGAACCAAATCTGGCCTCTCCTGGCGAGACGTTTGAAATTACCAGTTCACATTATGGGCCACACTACGGAACACAGGCCAATATTGTACTGGGAGTTGGCTTAGCCGAAATCGAAGGACCGGTTGATTATCCTGACGCGGGTAGTTCTTACCACTATGGAGAAGATGCTTCTTGTGTGGGTTGCCACATGGGTGAATACGGAGCAGGTGGAGGACACTCCTTTAAACCTAATCTCGATGCTTGTGTAGATTGTCATGGAACAAATATGGATGACTTCAATTATGGTGGCACACAGACTACCGTTCAGACACAACTTGATGACTTAAAAACAAAACTGGTTGAATTAGGCGTAATTGTTGTTGATGAAGATGGTTATCATCCGGTACAAGCTGAATTTCCGATGGTTCATGTACAGGCATATTTCAATTGGAAAGGAATTAAAGACGACAGGAGTTTAGGTGCTCACAATCCTAAATATGTAAATGCACTTCTTGTGAATACACTTGCTGCACTAAATGCAGAATAGAAAATACAAGGAATAAAACCAAAAAGACTTCTTAGTAGTTTGCTGGAAGTCTTTTTTTTAACAACTGGTAAAATGAAACGAGCAGTGATAATTCTTCTTTCAACAAAAGACATTATTGAGCGAGTTCATTAGAATACCTTCGAAAATTATAAATTATAATGAGATGAAAATATTTAAATTATTATTCGCTCTGGTTTTAGTCTCACTCATTTTCAGCGGATGTAAATATGATTTCATAGTTCCTGAAGATATCCCCGATCCGGATGATCCGGATGCAGAACTGGTTTCTTATTCCCAGGAAATTCAGCCAATATTTACAAATAACTGCACTTCATGTCACGATACAGGTGGCCAAATGCCGGACTTAACTGCGGATAATTCTTATGCTGCAATAAATACAACGCGCTACATTGATTTCGACACACCGGAGGAAAGTTTAATTTATACGCGTCCTCATCCGTCGAATACCGGTTCGCATCCGAATTATACCGAGGCACAGGCCGCCACAATTCTATTGTGGATTAATCAGGGAGCTCAGAATAACTAATTACACTTAAAAGATGGAGATAATGAAGAAATATATTATACTGTTAATTTTATCAGGATTTATCATTACATCGTCATTTGCGCAGGAAGAAGAACCATCTTCGGACCCGGTATACGCTCCTTTTGAAAGCGGTATACTGATTGACCAGCAAACAGGTGTAATTTACGATGCAAGAACCCTCGAATTTATCATTCAGCATAAATTTGGTTCGGTAGAAAATGGCCGATCCGATTTATGGGGAATTTATGCTCCCGGATCCAATGTTCGCCTGGCACTGAACTATGTTCCGCTTAATAATTTTCAAATAGGAGCCGGTATCACCAAGAAAAATATGTATACCGATTTTAATGCCAAGTGGACAGTTTTCGAACAAACCGAGGATAACTCAGTACCGGTTGCGGTTACATTATACGGAGTAGCTGCCATCGATGGACGACCTGAAAGCGCTTTCGGCACAGGAAAAGTTGTCGATACAAAGGGAGAAACCATGCCACAGTCAATTGATTTTAGCGACAGGTTATCGTACTTTTCACAGGTTTTAATCGGAAGAAAGTTTACGAACTGGTTGTCGTTGCAGGCAGGTGCCAGCTTTACCCACTACAATATGGTTGGCTGGGATTACGACCACGATGTTATTGGAGCACATTTTGGAGGACGTGTAAAGTTTTCTCCGCAGTCTTCAATTATATTCAATTATGATTTGCCACTTAAAATTGAAAGCATTTCGGAACAAACCAACTGGGATACGTTTGCAAAACCTAATTTATCGCTTGGTCTCGAAATAGCGACGTATACTCACGCTTTCCAGATTTACTTAGGTTCTGCCGACGGAATTCTTCCGCAGGATATGATGGTTTATAATCAAAATGACTGGTCGAACGGAGGGCCTGCTTTTGGATTTACCATTACCCGGCTTTGGATGTTCTGATAAAAACAGGCTGGGAAAAACAGATTGTAATCCTGAAATATGGTAATGTCTCAGCACAAAGAGAAATTACCATATTTCAGTTTTAAGGGTTATTTGCCACCAGAAAAACAGTTGTCATTAAAAAAGAATGTATGACAAAACCAAAGCAGATTTAAAAAAGTTACAATGATACAACGTTTAATATATTTGTCTGTTTTTTTCTTTGTAATGAGTTTGGTCCCGAAACTGAGCGCCCAAACTTATTACGACAATGCAGAGGAACATCAGTGTTTGAAATGCCACTCGAGCCAGACTTACACTTTTTTCAATACATTGATGGAATACGAGGAAAAGAAATTAATGAACCCTTATTACATCATCGATTCTGTCGGTTTAAAATCAGGAGTGCACAGTGTATTTGATTGCACTGATTGCCATTCATACGAATATACTGATTATCCGCACAGAGCAGGAATTAAGCTCGAACCTCTGCCTACCTGCCTCGATTGTCATGCCGGAAGTGAATCCGATTTTCAGTTTGAACGGATTCAGGAAGAGTTTCAAAAAAGTGTGCATTACGAGGTTTATGGCGATAATTTTACCTGTGCAAAGTGCCACGACCAGCATACTTACCGGCCTGTGGCAAGAACCAGCGAAAATGTTTCCGAGATTGTACAGTTCAATAATCAAATGTGTTTAACGTGCCACGGTGATGTAAAGAGTTTTATGTTGGTTTCGGGAAAAGAAAATCCGGAAATCAGAGACGTTCACGAATGGTTGCCAAACCAGGAACTGCATTTTGAAAATGTCAGGTGTATCGAATGCCACACCGAAGTACAGGAAGGATTGATGGTTTCGCACAATATTCTCAAAAAAGAGGAGGCCGTAAGAAATTGTGTGGAATGTCATTCAGAAAATTCACGGTTAAAAGCTTCGTTATATAAATACCAGAATTTGCAGCAACGTGCTGAAGACGGTACTTTTTCTGTAATCATTTCAAATGAATCGTATGTTATCGGGGCACAGCAAATTCCAATATTGCGAACGCTGAGTTTTATAATATTGGGATTGGTACTCGCAGGCATTGCACTTCACATCACTTTCAGGATTATCAAAAAGAAATAACATGGAATCTGGCAATAAAATATATTTTTATCCAACCTGGCTGAGAATCTGGCATGGCATCAATGCCATCGGAATTATTTTGCTGATAATTTCAGGGTACCTCATGCAGTCGGGGTCTGCAGGTGGCACTTTTCAGTTTATGGTAAACATGCACAACATTGCAGGAATAATTGTATCGGTAAACTACCTGGTTTTTGTTGTGGCAAATGTTGTTACCGGAAACGGCCGGTATTACATCATCAAACCCAAAAATTTTCTGAAACGACCAATGAAACAGGCCTACTACTATGCCTGGGGAATGTTTCACGGAATGAAAAAACCCTACCCGCTATCTGAAAACAGAAAATTTAATCCGTTGCAAAAATACACCTACCTGGCAACTATGTATTTGCTGGTTCCACTTGTAATTGTTTCGGGCATTGCATTGCTTTTCCCTGAAATTATAATCGAAGATATTTACAATGTAAGCGGAATAATGGTGACGGCTGTATTTCACTCAGCCATTGGTTTTTTTCTGTCCATTTTCCTAATCGTTCATATATATATTGCCTCAATTGGTGAAAGCCCGAAAGAAAATTTCAAAAGTATTATTGACGGCTGGCACCATGTTTAGTGTTGCCGGGCAAAAAGTACTCTGTGAATTAGATTAGGGCTGGTATCTTGCGCAAGGAGGGATTTCATATGTAAACGTCTAAATTAAAAATGTTTGAATCATGAAATTACCGTCGTCTTTTAAAAACTGGATTTCAATAACCGGGGCTACACTGGCCATTTTCAACCTGGCTTCTATTGTCGCCTTGTTTATTTTGAATAGTTTCTGGGGGTTTGGTGGTACTTACATCGGGCTGTTTATTTACATTGTGTTGCCTGGTATTATGATTTTTGGTTTGATTCTGATTCCTGTTGGAATGCGGATAAACCGGAAAAAAGCACGGAAAGCTGAAAAAGAAGGACGGAAACTTCCCTGGCCAATTCTCAATTTTAACAATACAGCCACCCGCAATGCAACAATAATATTTGTTGCCGGCACGGTTGTGCTGGTAATAATTTCTGCAATTGGCAGTTACGAGGCGTTTCATTATACCGAGTCAGTTGAATTTTGCGGGAAACTATGTCACGATGTAATGGAACCGGAATACACTACTTATCATGGATCGGCACACGAGAGAGTTGCTTGTGTTGAATGCCATGTTGGCTCTGGCGCAAACTGGTATGTGCGTAGTAAGTTGTCGGGGTTGTACCAGGTGTATTCTGTTCTGGCAAACAAATATCCACAACCGATTCCAACTCCTATCGAAAACCTTCGGCCGGCACAGGAAACCTGCGAAGAGTGCCACTGGCCCGAGAAATTTTACGACCACAGCCTGCGCGAAAAGCATGTTTTTCTCACCGACGAACAGAACACAGAGCATGTTTATAAGATGCAGATTAAAACAAGCACCCGGACTGTGAACGGCATAATGCATCCGGGAATTCATCAGCACATAAGTCCCGATGTTATCATTGAATATAAAACTACCTCACACGACAGGCAGGTTATTCCATGGGTACGTTACAGAAATACACGCACCGGCGAAACCAAGGTCTATACCGACAGTGAAACCATGCCCGATGAAGCACAAATGGATTCAATTGAAACGAGGGTGATGGACTGCATAGATTGCCACAACCGGCCCTCGCACGATTATGAACCGCCGCAGAATTTCATTGATGAAAAATTAGCGAAAGGAAAAATTTCCGATTCGCTGCCAAGTATAAAACTGGTTGCCATGATGGCACTTTACCAGGATTATCCTGCACGCGACAGTGCATTTCATGCCATCGAAACCCAGGTAAACGAATGGTACCAATCGGGTTATCCGGAAACCTGGGAACAAAACCGGGAACAAATTAACACTGCAATAGCTGAAATTCAGGATGGATATGCCAACAATATTTTTCCCTATATGAAAGCAAACTGGAAAGTGTATCCCAATAATATCAGCCATATGGAATCGGATGGTTGTTTCCGTTGCCACAACGATAAACATGCTTCTGCATCGGGAGAAGTGATTTCGAAAGACTGTAATCTTTGCCACGATATTCTGGCCCAGGGAACAGCAGACTCATTGGTCTATGCCCACTCTTTCGAGCCACTGGAATTTGAGCATCCGGTAGATGTGGGCGATGTTTGGAAAACCGAATTTTGCTCGATGTGCCACACGGCATTGTATTAAAAACATGCTTTTCAGCATTGATATATAACAATGTAGATATGTCGTAAACTTTTTTATTTTTGTAGGGAACTCAATTTTGAATCATTCAGTAAGAGGCATCTTTTTTGTTAATGATAATAAGTTGAACAAATAATATTAATATTTAAAGAATAATGCTATGAATTACAAAAGATTAATCTTCCTTTTTGGGCTGGTTTTCCTAATCGGAACCGCTGCTTCAGCCCAGCAATTTAGATACATTGGCGCCAATAAATGTAAAGTGTGCCACAATAAACCCAATAAAGGGGAACAGTACAATGTTTGGGCTGAAGGGCCGCATGCCAACTCTTTGGAAAGTTTGGAAGGGGCTGAAAAAGAAGACCCGACCTGTTTGAAATGCCACTCTACAGCAGGAAGTGTAGATGATAACCTGCTTGCCGGGCTTAAAGTGGACGAAGGCGTTTCCTGCGAATCATGTCACGGACCGGGCAGCGTTTACAAAAGTGCTGCAATTATGAGAAATAAAAAGTTGGCTTTGTCGAAAGGTATGACTGAGCCTACTGAGGAAACCTGTAAAGACTGTCACCTCGGTGAAAAACCGGCAGGTCACCCGGAAGCTCCGAAACCATGGAATTACGAGGAATTTGTAAAGGTTATCGCGCACGATGATCCCACAACCGACAATTAATAAAATTTAAATAGTTGATTTGAATTCCCTTGTCTTTTGGCAGGGGAATTTTTTTTAATTTTTTGTTCCTTCTTACTGCACTTTTGTTTTTTATTAGTTGAACACTACCATTTTTCAATTGTTATTATAGTCCGAAAAAGTGTTTACTTTCTTTTCCAAATGAAAAATTCTGTTTAATATTCGGCCCAAATTAAAATTTATAGATATATAGCATATTCGATATGAAAAAGATAATTTCCTTCCTTTTTTCCATGTTTTTTACTGGAATTCTGTTTGTTATATTCGCCGTGGCCATTGCTTATGCCACTTTTATCGAAAATGATTACGGCACAACAACCGCAAAAATTTTGGTTTATAATGCCCGCTGGTTCGAAATCTTACTGGTTATCCTCGGCATCAACCTGATTGGCGGAATTATTGTTCACGGGCTGCTCAACCGGAAAAAATGGACCAATTTTCTTCTTCATTTTGCCTTCCTATTTATTTTAATAGGAGCCGGTATAACCCGTTATCACGGTTACGAAGGCTCCATGCACATCAGAGAAAATGATTCGTCGGATGAGATTATTTCAACTTCAACCTATATAAATATTTCAGCAACCGACGGGAATCAAATTGTTTCGGAAGAAACCGAAGTATTGTTTTCACCTTACACAGCCAACCGTTTTTCTGAATCGCTTGAGCTGAACAACATCGATATTGAAGTTGAAAACCTGCAGTATGTACCTTCTGCTGTTGAATCGATTGTTCCCAATCCTTCGGGCGAACCCATTGTTTCGGTACTTGCTGCGAGCGAGCAAATGCAACGGTCCGATTTTAATCTCCGGATGGGTGATTCAAAAACAGTGGGTGGCGTTACGCTGGGTTTCAATTCCGGCAAATCAGCAGGAATTTCGTTTTCGCTTGATAACGGTAATCTGCACCTCACCGCCGTTGATTCGGTTTATGTAATGGGAATGGCCGGAAGCACAGGCGAGGTAATACCTCCCGGAACCACTGCCCCGGTTGAAACCCAAAAAGTTTACTCCATAGGTGATTTAAATTTTGCTGTAAAGCAATTTTTTATGAACGCCGTTACACAACTTACCTACCAGCAGCCCCCGCAAGGACAATCGTTAAACAGTGCCCTGCGGTTAAATGTAACGGTAGGCAATGAATCAGAAGAAATAATTGTGTTCGGCCAGAAAGGTTTGGTTGGTGAACCTGCTTCAACAGAAATTAATGGGGTCGAGGTTTCGGCTTCTTATGGCTCGAAAAGAATTGAATTGCCATTTTCGTTGTACCTGGAAGATTTTCAGCTCGAACGTTATCCCGGCTCCAACAGTCCTTCATCGTATGCCAGTGAAGTGATTTTGAGGGACGAAGGTCTCGAAAAACCATTTCGGATTTATATGAATAACATTTTGAAATATGAAGGATACCGCTTTTTCCAGTCGTCATACGATACCGATGAAAAAGGGACTATCCTGTCAGTTAACAGTGATGCTTTGGGAACTTCAGTTACTTATTTCGGCTATTTAATACTGGGGCTGGGAATGATTTTAACGCTGTTCAACAGAAACAGCCGTTTCAGAAAACTCGTTAGGGCCTCAGGCAAAATGCGTGAAAAACGTAAAAAAATGTTTGCCGTGCTGGTATTTGGTTTATTCTTTTCGGTAGCCGGAGCGCAACCCGGAACAGATTTAATTCCGTTAAATAAAGCGCATGTCGGGGAATTTGAAGAATTGTTACTCCAAAGCCGGAAAGGCCGTGTTGAGCCTGCCACAACGCTGGCATCGGAAATAATGCGGAAAGTAGCCAAAGAAAACAAGTGGGAGGGATTATCGGCCACCGAGGTTTTTCTCGACATGCAGGCCAATCCAGAAAAATGGAAAAACATTGCGATTATTAAAGTTGGTAACGCCGACTTACGAAATTTCCTGGGAATCAGTGAAAATTATGCATCCTTCAATACAATTGTTGCCCCGCGCAATATGGGCGGCTACAAACTGAGCCAGATGGTAAATGCAGCTTATGAAAAAAGTGCCAACCAGCGCAACAAGCTCGACAAGGAAGTAATGAACGTGGACGAACGAGTAAACATTCTGAACAGTGTGTTTACCGGTCATTTTTTAACTGTTTTTCCGGTTCCCGGTCACCCCAATCAAAAATGGGTGTCGGTACACGAGGCTGAAAACCTGGGGGAAGAAGGCGCTGAATTTGCGCGCCAGGTTGTTGGAAATTATCTTATGGCAGTCAGTTCGCGCGACTGGCCGACAGCCAATCAGTTGCTGGCCCAAATAAAGTCGTATCAGCGACAGGAAGGTGCAGGAATTATTCCCTCACAAACCAAAATCGACCTGGAAATACTTTACCATAAAGTGGATGTATTTGGCAAGCTTTCCAAAATTTTACTGACAGTTGGCCTGGTGCTTTTAATTATTCAGCTTCTTTCAATATTTAATCCGAAAATAAAACTCACAAAATTAAAGCAAGGGGCTTTTGTACTGATTTTTCTGCTGTTCCTTGCGCATACCGCCGGGCTGGCGGTTCGGTGGTACATTTCTGGTCATGCCCCGTGGAGTAATGGATACGAATCGATGGTGTTTGTGAGCTGGGCAACATTGCTTACCGGACTTATTTTTGTAAGGCGTTCTGAAATTACATTGTCGCTTACCACATTGCTGGCAGGTTTAACTTTGCTGGTAGCCGGTTTTAGCTGGATGAGCCCTGAAATTACCAACCTGGTCCCGGTGCTGAAATCCTACTGGCTGATTGTGCATGTGGCAGTTATTATGGCCAGCTACGGATTTTTGGGAATCGGCGCGTTGCTGGGTATGCTCAATTTGCTGCTGATACTGTTGCGTAATTCCAGTAACCGTGAGCGGGTGAATTTCACCATAAAAGAACTTGTTTATATCATTCATATTTCACTGATACTTGGTCTTATTTTGCTGACTTTGGGCTCTTTCCTCGGAGGCATCTGGGCCAATGAATCATGGGGGCGTTACTGGGGCTGGGATCCCAAAGAAACCTGGGCCATGGTAACCATTATTGTGTATGCGTTTATTGTACACATGCACAAAATTCCCGGGTTCAGGGGTGATTATGCTCTGAGCGCTGCTTCGCTGATAGGATTTGGTTCTGTTCTGATGACTTATTTTGGGGTGAATTATTACTTGTCGGGATTGCACTCGTATGCCCAGGGAGAACCAGCACCCATTCCTGCCGGGCTTTATGTCGGTATCTTTTTGGTGTTGGTGCTTGCAATTGCAGCCTATATTTCCGATACCAAAAGCAAACCGGAACAGCCGGTTGCAGATGAACTCGAAGATTAAAGACGTAATGTTCGGGAGAGAATGAATGTGACTCCTGTTCCGGCGCCGAGCTGGGTTCCGTTAAAGTGCTGATAAACCGGAATGTCGATCATGGCCGAGAGGTACCAGTTATTCTTTAAAACATAGTTAAGCTGTGGGGCGACGAAGAACAAGGTACTGCCTGAAGACTCTTTGTCGCGCCCATCAATTTGGTCGGTTCCGCGTATTTCGTTTCTGAGCTGGATAATAGCGGTCCAGTTATCTTTCAGCCACCTTGCTTTCAGGTGTCTCGACAGGTAAAGCGAAGTATAAACTGAAGTTCCCGGGTTGTAACTTTCTTTATTGGGAGCATTCAGTTCTATCCGGGTCGTCAGAAAATAACGCATGCTGGTTTCGGAATTTTCTTTTACAAACGACGAAGTAAAAACAGCACCGAACGCCCCAATGGTTGGCTGCACCTCTGCCGGAAGTTTAACATTGTTGTCCCACTGAAGCGAGCGTGACGACGGAATTTTTGCACCTGCTGCACCGGTAATATAAATGCGTTTAAAAGGATTGGAATAGAGACTGTGTTTCAGCGATAT
>DATFJO010000337.1:0-3449 GCA_035269145.1 Tangfeifania sp.
GTTTGTCTCGGAAAAGACAACTCAAAACTGCATGCTGCTTTTGATGGAAAAGTGAAAAATGTAGTGGATGCCTCTGGCATGGAAGAAGCTGTAAAAGCAGCCTATTACCTCGCCCGAAACGGCGATACAGTTTTGCTTTCGCCTGCTTGTGCCAGCTTCGATCTGTTTGAAAACTACGAAGATCGCGGAAATCAGTTTAAAAAAGAAGTAAGAAATCTGTAAGAAATTATGGTGTTTTCACAATCAAAAATATTCAGGGGCGACCGTGTTATTTGGATTGTTTTGCTGTTGTTGTCGCTGCTTTCGCTGCTGATTGTATACAGCTCAACCGGTGCACTTGCCTATCGTCAGATGGGTGGTAATACCTTGTATTTCTTAATCAGACAGGTATTTTTTATTGCTGCCGGCCTGGGGCTGATGCTTGTAATGGTTAATTTTCTTTCGGTTAAAATATATTCCATCCTCGCCAATTTGCTGATTTATTTAAGCATCGGTCTGTTATTTGCCACTGTTGCCATGAAATTTGCCGGAATGCTTGAAGGCAGCGGACGTACCCTCGATTTGGGTTTTATTTCATTTCAGCCGGCCGAGCTGGCAAAAATTGCGCTAATAATGTACACTGCAAAAGTGTTGGGCAAAAATCAGAAAACAAAAGGAGAACTAAAGAAAGCCTTCATAAAGATAATTATCCATGCAGCCATTGTTTGCGGACTAATTTTCATTTCCGATTTTTCATCGGCCGCTTTGCTTTTTGCAACCATTCTCACCATGCTGTTTGTGGGCCGGATTCCTTATAAATACATGTTTATGGTAATTGGCGCGGGCATTGCACTGGTTGCGTCTATCTATTTACTGGCCGATCAGTTTCCGCAGGCGCCGGCGCGTGTTCATACCATTAAAGGACGTATCGACCGGTTTATAAACGGCGATCCGAGCGCAGAACACGGCATTACACAGGCCGATTATGCCAAACTCGCCATTTACGAAGGTGGAATCATTGGCAAAGGCCCCGGTCATTCTGATGTAAGTAACTACATGGCCGCGGCCTACAACGATTTTATTTTTGCAATTATAGTTGAGGAGTATGGTTTGCTGGCGGGGATTTTTGTGCTGTTTCTCTACCTCATTTTCTTTTTTCGAAGCGTTGTAATTGTGCGACGGGCCACCCGGACTTTCCCGGCGTTTCTGGTTACGGGATTAACGCTCGTGCTTGTTTTTCAGGCAATGATTAACATTGGTGTTTCAACAGGTTTGTTGCCGGTAACCGGCCAGCCTTTGCCCTGGGTGAGTTTGGGAGGTACCTCTCTGCTTTTTACGTCCATCGCTTTTGGATGCATTCTTAGTGTGAGCTATCAAAACCAGGTGAACCGCGAAATTCAGAAGCCCGCAGTTCAGGTGAACATGCCGGATGAAGATTATGAAATGGATCATGAAAAAAAGAAAGAATGAAGATTGAACGAGTCATAATAAGTGGTGGTGGAACCGGCGGACATATTTTCCCCGCGCTGGCCATTGCAGGCGAAATTGGCAACCGGTATCCGGATGCTGAAATTTTGTTTGTGGGGGCTTTGGGAAGAATGGAAATGGACAAAGTGCCCGCTGCCGGATACAAAATTATTGGTTTGCCGGTGATGGGATTTCCAAGAAAGCCCGGTCTGAAAATGCTAAAATTTGTAACCAGTCTGCTGAAAAGTAATCGGCTGGCAAAGAAGATACTTAATGAGTTTAATCCCCAAATTGCCATTGGCGTGGGCGGATTTGCCAGTGGACCGCTGCTCAGGGCTGCTGCTCAAAAAGGTATTCCAACACTTATTCAGGAACAGAATTCATACGCCGGAATTACCAATAAACTGCTCGGTAAAAAAGCCGATACCATTTGCGTGGCTTACGATAAAATGGATCGCTATTTTCCGAAAGAAAAAATTGTTTTTACCGGAAATCCGGTGCGCGAAAGTTTGCTGAAAAAAATGGATGACCGCAATGAAGCACTTTCGTATTTTGGCTTGAAAAGCAAAGATAAAGTAGTGCTGATTATTGGAGGAAGTTTGGGTGCCCGCTCCATTAACAATGCCATGCTTAAAAATGTGGAAACCATCGCCAAATCGGATGTGCAGTTTATCTGGCAAACCGGTTCCATCTATTATCGCGAAATTAAAGAGAAAATGAAGGATGCCACTCCACCGAATTTGCACATTCATGAATTTCTTTCGCGAATGGATTTGGCTTACGCCGCAGCAAATGTGGTGATATCACGGGCAGGTGCCGGAACAATTTCAGAGCTTTGCCTGGTGGGGCAGTCCGTAATTTTGGTGCCATCGCCCAATGTAGCTGAAGATCATCAAACCAAAAATGCACGGGCGCTTGAAGAGAAAGAGGCGGCGATAATGATACCCGATACTGAAATTGATGAACAATTGTTGCCCGAAGCCATCCGTTTAATTAATGATTCGGATGAGTGTGAAAAACTGTCGGAAAACATTAAAACGCTGGCGAAGCCTGACGCGACGCGCCATATTGTAAATGAAGCAGAAAAGTTATTAAAGAATGGATAGTCTTCAAAATATAAAGAATGTCTATTTCCTCGGAATCGGGGGAATCGGGATGAGTGCGCTCGCCCGCTATTTCAAGGTTACCGGACGTAATGTAGCTGGTTACGACCGCACAGAAACCGCGCTGACAAAAGCGCTGCAAGCTGAGGGAATTGCGGTGCATTACGAGGATGATATCCGGAATATTCCTTCCAACTGGAATCCGGGTGAAACGCTTGCGGTATTTACTCCGGCGCTTCCCGACGACCACAATGAACTAAGTTGGTTCCGCGAAAAACCCATTAGTTTGCTCAAACGTGCCAAAGTGCTCGGGCTGGTTTGTAACGAGAGAAATGGAATTGCAGTTGCCGGTACGCATGGCAAAACAACTGTGAGCACAATGGCGGCTGTTATTCTGCAACAAACAGAAAAAAGTTGCGGCGCCTTTCTGGGGGGCATTTCAAAAAATTTTGACAGCAATTTGTTGTTGCCCCAGGAAAATTCTGAATGGATTGTAGCAGAGGCCGATGAATTCGATCGTTCGTTTTTGCACTTGTACCCGCAATTGGCGCTGGTTACGTCGCTCGATGCCGATCATCTCGATATTTATGGTGAAAAGGGGAAAATAGTAGAATCGTTTGAAAAATTCATTTCGCAGATAAAACCGGGCGGAAAACTGGTGCTCAAAAAGGGTGTCGATTTGGATGTTCAGAAAACAAATGCGGAAGTGTTTTCTTATGCTCTTGAAGCAGAAGCAGATTTTTGTACCGAGAACCTGAAATTAAGCAGTGAAGGTGGATTTTATGAATTTGATTTGCGTACACCCGGTGGAAATATTTCAGGTTGCCGCCTCAGTTATCCCGGCCTGATTAATGTTGAAAATGCGTTGGGTGCGGCTGCGCTGGCGTTTTTTGCAGGTGC
>DATFJO010000338.1:0-3816 GCA_035269145.1 Tangfeifania sp.
AAGCAGGGTGACAGGAAACTGAATTATTTTCAGAAAAAGTTGGAGGTTAGGTGTATGGGTTTGATTTGCAGTGAATTGTTGATATCGGGATTGATAAAGATTTATGACGATTAGGCACCACCCCCCTCCGCCAAAGGCGGAGTACTCCTCCTGCCAGGAGGAGAAATTTGTGCTAAATCTATTATTTTGCAGTAAATTATTTTGAAACCGGTAAAAATAATCCCGGCTACGAATTTCCCCTCATGACTTTGTCAGGAGGGGACGGCAGGCCGAAGGGCAATAACAGGCCTGCCGGGGGTGGTTTTGAAATATTCTATAACGAACCGCTTTTTCTTATCACCAAAAAGAAATTAAAATCCTTTGGATCGAGCATCTCACGTAAATGTTTGTAGGCACGGCCCATTTGTGTTTTTACTGTATTTCGTGAAATGTTTAATTTATCTGCAATTTCCTGGTAGCTCAATGATTCATAAACAGCCAATTCGAGTATGGTGCGGCACTGAGAAGGAAGTTTCTTTACTGCTTTATATAAACGGGCATACTGTTTTTGGTCGTCGAAATCTTTTTCGCTAACCGGTGCCATGAAATCTTTGATCAGTGGTTCCGTTACAATTCTTTTTTTTCTGAAATGATCGACAATTGCGTTGTGCAGCATGAGGAAAAGATAATGTTCAACGGAAGTCTGAATTTCAATATCTTTGCGGTGTTCCCAGATTTTCATGAAACAATCGGATACCAGTTCCTCTGCCAGCCCCGGATTTCCATGGGTTGATTTAATGGCATAAAGGTACATCTGGTAAAAATATTTGCTGTGTAGTCTTTTTAGCGCTGCCTTATTTCCGTCCTTGATATTTTTCCATAAACCGAGGTCTTCCACAATTGGTTTGTTAGTTTTATTTCTATCAAATATAGTTTTTACATTTTGAAATAAAAAGATGTCGATGTGAAATTAACCCCGGCAGGTTTTTTACAGCATAATAATTCCAGACACCACAGGATAATCCTTTTCAATTAAATTCCCTAAATTGGGCGCTAAATCAAATAATTCTAAACCATAGAAATGAAGGCGAAAACCATTTCAAAAAAATTAGATGCCCTTTATGAATTTGACCGCGAACCGGTTTCAAAAAACGCATTGCAGGGCATCGGTAATTTCCTGGGGAATTTTGCAGGCGAACATGTGGCGGGCACCGAATTTGTTATCGGGATGCTTTTTGTTGCGCACGGAGTTTCGGTAACCGACATGTTTCTGGGCGGTTTAATCGGAAATGTGCTGGCTGTTTTAAGCTGGGCGTTTATTACCACTCCCATTGCGGTAAAAGCCCGGCTGTCGCTTTACTGGCAACTGAAAAAGATTTGCGGTCCTATTCTGGTGTTTATTTACAATATTGTAAATGCGCTCATGTTTTGTTTCCTTGCAGGAGCGATGGTTGCGGTTTCAGCTACCGCTGTCGGAATTCCGTTTAATGTGGAAATGCCTGCATTGAATGATTTATATCCATCGAGTGTGGGATGGGTAATTACCGTTTTTGCAGTAGGAACAATAATCACCTCATTTGCAATTCTGGGGTTTGAAAAACTGGCACGATTTGCAAAAATAGCCGCTCCCTGGATGTTTTTTATTTTCGTTGCTGCTGCAATTGCATCATTTCCACGACTCGGTATTCAAACCGATTTAAGCAATTTTTGGGAAGTCGCTCGCACACGTGTCTGGACCGGTACTGCAATGCCCGGGCAGTCGCAGTTTACCATCTGGCATGTAATCTTTTTTACGTGGTTTGCCAATGCAGCCATGCACCTCGGGATGAGCGACCTGTCGATTATGCGGTATGCCAAAAAATGGCAGTACGGCTTTGCATCGGCTGTCGGAATGTTTTTGGGGCACTACATTGCGTGGATTTCATCCGGTATTTTATACGCTGCCGCTACAAGCGATGCGCCCGGCGAAGTGGCTTACCAGGCAATTGGTGTTGCAGGGGCTATATGTGTGGTTATTGCCGGCTGGACCACTGCCAACCCCACGCTTTACCGCGCGGGATTAGCCTTACAGGTGGCTTCGCCCAACTGGAAACGCTGGAAAGTAACCATCTTTGCAGGATTTATAACTACCGTTGCAGCGCTCTTTCCGGCACTGGTAATGAGATTGCTCGATTTTGTTGCTTTGTACGGGTTGGTTCTGATTCCGATGGGCGGCGTTATTTTTGCCGATTTCTACCTGATGGATAAACTGGGACTTAAGGATTACTATGCCGAGCGCCGGGGGATTAATTTTAACTGGGCTGCCGGTCTTACGTGGTTACTGTTGTTGATTGCTGCTCTTGCTATGAATTTCTTTGCGGGGGTGGAACTTTACTTCCTTCCGCTGCCGGCCTGGATTTTATCCATTGTGTTATTTCCGTTATTCAGTAAAATTTACCAGAAAAAGATGGCCTTATGAAACGAACATGAAATTTTTCATTCAAAAATTAAACAAAAAAGAATGAATAAATTTTATGTGAGAGCGACGGATGGAGCGGTTCCATCTGTCAAATTTGAATTTTTAAATTACCGAAAAATTAAAATTTATACAGATGAAACAAATATTGCAACTCATATCACTGGCAGGATTATTACTTACCATTGTACCTCCTGTTCTTTTTTTCCTGGGAAAAATCAGTCAGGAAACCCAGAACTTACTGATGCTGATTGGCGTTTTTACGTGGTTTGTCAGTGCATTTTTCTGGCTGGGAAAGAAAACAAAAGCTGAAAAGGGCTAAGAATGTTTTGCGCCGGTGTGTTTTATGTTTTCAGGAAGTTCAACCCTTTCAGGGTTGCAGGGAACACGTTCGCATTTAACCGTAAATTTCATTTACGGCTACCTTGCCTACCGGCAGGCAGGTTATTGTTCCATCCCTTCAGGATGGTAAAGAATTGGGTTACTGAATGAAAGTAACCATGAATTTAAAAACGAATTGCGCATTGAGTTTTGTGGAATAATTATTAATTTGAACCCTCGTTTGAAATTTGTTTAAGTGTTTTAAGAAATTGAAAACGGACTGCTAAGGCTTTTTAAAAAGAGGTTTCCGTGAAGCAGGTAAAATGTATTTCGGGAGTTTATTAAAAACTATAACGCAACATCTTGAATAAGGCAGTGTAATGATGACACAAAAAAAACGCCAGTTGGGGTTCAACAGCAATATCCATAGGTGCAACCAGTAACAAGGCAAACAAGTAAAAACAAGAACTCGCAGAGTTCAACAATAATAACCGTAGGTGCAACCTACGGTTCATGTAAACGGGAAAAACCAGAACCCTGAAAGGGTTCAATAAAGGCAATAAATTAATTTAAACAGTATAATTATGAAACCAGTAAAACTAATCACCGGATTGTTTTTTGCAAGTACGCTTGTCATTTTAATGTCCTGCCAGGGACCCAAATCTCCTGCCGTAGTTACCCAGCTTAAATGCGAATTCCAGGAAAATCCGATTGGAATTGACCGAACAAATCCAATGTTGCAATGGAAAATGGAAGATGAACGACGGGGAGCAAAACAAACAGCCTACCAGGTTATTGTTTCCAGTTCATTGCAAAATGCAGAGCAGGAAGATGGCGATGTTTGGAATACAGAACAAGTCAGCTCAGACCAAAGTGTGCATGTACGTTATGAAGGACCTCAATTGCAACCCACTCAGAAATATTTCTGGAGAGTACGGGTTTGGGATAAAGAGGGTGTTGTTTCTGGCTGGAGCGAACCTGCCTCCTGGGAAACAGGACTGATGAATGAGTCGAACTGGCAGGCTGAATGGATTGCACGTTCTGCTGAAAATCCCGGGCGG